>VBWD01000029.1 GCA_006218055.1 Gallionellaceae bacterium | reverse complement strand
CAGCTTGCGATATGCAGCGAACGCGTCGCGGCTCATGCCTTCCATGATGCGGTGGAACTCAGGCATGGTGGAGTCATCACCGTGGTGATGCACCATGGTGGCTTCCATGGTGGCGGCGACCAATATCTCCAGATTACGACGACCAATCTCCGGATCGGAGTATTTACTGGAGATGACTTCGCCCTGCTCGGTGATGCGGATCTGCGCGTTCACGCTGCCCGGCGGTTGGGCCAAGATCGCTTGATAGCTGGGGCCACCACCGCGACCGACCGTGCCGCCGCGACCGTGGAACAGACGCAATTCGATACCGTGCTTCTCGAACACTTTCACCAGCTCAACTTCGGCCTTGTACAACTCCCAGTTGGCAGTGAGGTAGCCACCGTCCTTATTGCTGTCGGAGTAGCCCAGCATCACTTCCTGTGTGTTGTCGCGGCTCTTCAACAGTTCGCGGTAGAACGGGATGGAGAACAGCTCGTCCATGATGGGGCCGCAACTGCGCAAGTCTTCGATGGTCTCGAACAGCGGGATGATATTGAGGTGTAGGTCGTTGCCGTTCAGCAGACCGCTCTGTTGCACCATCAACGCCACTTCCAGCATGTCGCTCACCGCGTCCGTCTTGGAGATGATGTAGTTGGGCAATGCGTTGCGACCGAAGCGTCTATGGATGTCCGCAGCGGCACGCATCAGGTTCAGCTCGCCCTTGGGGACATCAGAGAATTTTTCCAGATCGGCAGAGAGCAACTTGCCTGCTTGCAAGGCTACGAGCAGTGCCTTACGCCGGCCCGCTTCATCTGTGTTGACGCATATCCAATGGTGCGAGGTGGAAGCCAAACACTTCCGCCGCACGGCGCAAATAGGCCATGCGACCGCGTGACAGATACAGCGCGCCGTGGTGTTCCAAAGAATGGATGATGATGTCGAGGTCGGCAATGAATTCTTGTGCGTTGGCGTACGGCGCAACATCTTTGCTCACCGGATGCAGATGCTGCACGTGGTGGCCAAGGTGCTCGGTGGTCGCCACGAGTCGGGCATACACCGTCAGCAGCGCACGACGATAGGGCTCGTCTTCACGACTCACTTCTTTGTCCGGCGACTGGCTGGCGAACACTTCCAGCTCTGGGCTCACATCCACCAAACGGTCGGACAGGCTCAAGCGTGAACTCAAGAGATTGGTCTCGGCCAAGTAATAATCCATCACCGTGCCGGAGTGGCGCTGCGCCGCATCCAGCATCACCTCATGCGTGACGAAAGGGTTGCCGTCGCGGTCGCCGCCGATCCAACTGCCGACGCGCAAGAAAGGAGGCAACTCGATGCGTTTGCCGAAGCGTGTCTCGATCTGCTTCTCCAGCCCTGCGTACAAACGCGGGATCTCGTGCAGGAAAGTGTAGTCGTAGAAAGACAGGCCGTTCTTCACTTCGTCCTGCACCGAAAGCTTGGTGGTGCGCAACATGCGTGTGCTCCACAAGATGAGCACGAAGCGGTGCAACTTCTCTTCGTTGTCTTCCAACTCTTCCGGTGTCATATCCAAGCGGTCGCGCTCGTCCAACAAGCTGGAGATGATGAGCTGACAGTTAAGGATACTCTTGCGCTGCACTTCGGTCGGATGTGCGGTCAACACAGGTGAAATGAGCGCCTTGTCGAAGAAGGCTTGCACGGCATCGATGCCGAGCTTCTTCTCTTCCACGTGATCCAGCACCAGTTGCAAACTACCTTCCTGTGGTGGCGAGCCCGCCTTCAGGTGGGCACGACGACGGCGGTTGTGGTGCAAGTCTTCGGCGATGTTCGAGAGTTGTGAGAAATAGCTAAAGGCGCGCACCACCAGCAACGTCTCTTCCGGGCTCAAAGCATCCAACATCTCTTCCAGCAAAGCACCGTCGCGCTCATCCTGCGTCTTGCGGAAACGCACCGCGGTACGGCGTACTTTTTCGATGAGCGCATAGGTTTCTTCGCCCTCTTGTTCGCGCAAGGTGTCGCCGAGGATGCGGCCGAGCAGGCGGATATCGTCGCGCAGGGGCGCGTCTTTGCTGGAGATGTCAGATGGTGCAGAAATCAGGTTCATAATCCTTCAACGCTTCGGAGGGCAAAAGTAAGGCGCACCTGATAGAATGCGCCGCACTTTTGATTGATCAAAATATCACAGGAAAATCGATGAGTCAGGCTACTTTCACTCCCCCATCCCGTTTGGTGATCGCCTCGCGCGAAAGCGCTTTGGCCATGTGGCAAGCAGAACACATACGAGACAGGCTGCGCGCATTATACCCGCAAACCTCCGTCAGCATCTTGGGCATGACCACTCAAGGCGACCAGATCTTGAACGTCACCCTGTCCAAGATCGGCGGCAAGGGCTTGTTCGTGAAAGAGCTGGAGACCGCACTGGAGAACGGCAGTGCCGACATCGCCGTACACTCGCTCAAGGACGTGCCGATGAATCTGCCCGACGGTTTCACCTTGGCCTGCATCGGTGAACGCGAAGACCCGCGCGATGCCTTCGTCTCCAACAATTTCGACAATCTGGCCGCATTGCCTGCCGGTAGCGTGGTCGGTACATCCAGCCTGCGCCGCGAGAGCCAACTGCGCGCGCGCTTTCCCCATTTGGATATCCAACCGCTGCGCGGCAACGTGCAGACCCGTCTGCGTAAGCTGGACGAAGGCCAATACGCCGCCATCATCTTGGCTGCTGCCGGGCTGAAGCGTCTGGGCTTGGGCGACCGTATTCGCGCCGTCATCTCCAGTGAAGACAGTTTGCCAGCCGTAGGACAAGGTGCGCTCGGTATCGAGACACGTGCTGAGCGCCCTGACCTGAAAGCGGTGCTGGCTCCCTTGCACCATGCCGACACTGCCGCCTGCGTATTTGCTGAACGTGCAATGAGCCGCGCCTTGATGGGTAGCTGCTCGGTACCGTTAGGTGGTTTCGCCGAAGTGCAGAACGGCAAGCTACGTATGCGCGGATTCGTCGCCACACCGGATGGCTCTCGCTTGCTGCGCGCCGAACAGATGGGCGACATCGCCAATCCAGAAGCCTTGGGTGATGCCATTGCACAGGATCTGTTGAAGCAAGGGGCGGGCGAGATACTCGCCGCCTTGAATGGCTGATACACCCCTCGCCAGACTGAACATCGTCGTCACGCGCCCGCGTGACCAAGCGGTTGGATTGACCCAAAGCATCACCAAGCTCGGCGGCAATGTGATTTTGTTTCCCTTGCTGGAGATAGCGCCTGCCGTCGATGCGTCTGAATTAAATACCCTCAAGCAACATCTCTCTGCCTACGACCTGCTCGTCTTCATCAGCCCGAATGCGGTCAAATACGGCATGAACGCGCTTGGCACTGTGCCAAACGACATGCATGTCGCCACGATTGGGCAAAGCAGCGCACAGGCATTGCACGACCTAGGCGTCGCTCAGGTCATAGCACCGACCGAACGTTTCGATAGCGAAGCCTTGCTTGCCTTGTCCGCATTGCAGAGCGTGGCGGGTTGGAAAGTGGCGATATTGCGCGGAAACGGCGGGCGCGAGTTGCTGGGCGACACGCTCAAAGCGCGCGGTGCACTGGTGGACTACGTGACCTGCTATGAACGCAGCAAGCCTGAGTTGGATACTGACAGCTTGTTGAAAGCCTCCCCGCATGCCCTCAACGTGACCAGCAGCGAAGCACTTGGCAATCTGTGGCAAGGACTGCCGGAAGCACACAAACCCCGATTCGCCAACCTTCCCCTGTTCGTTCCCCATGCCCGCATCGCCGACCTCGCCCGGCAACAAGGTTGGAAAAACATCATTCTGACCGAAGCAGGAGATGACGGATTGCTCGCGGCTTTGGTAGCATGGGGCAAGCAACCAAAACCGTGAGCACACAATGAGCGAAACCACACCTTCTCAGCCCGCCTCCGAACCAGCCAAAGTCGCACTCGATACGTCTTCGTTCCCCGCCGCACCCAAGACACCGCACAGCAATCCAATCGGCAAGCTGATTTCCAGCATGACACTGACGCAACTCACGTTGGCAGCGCTGGTGGTCATCTTCGTGTGGCAATGGCTGGATGCTCACTATCAACTCAATCAGGTGCAACAGGAAGTCGCGCGGCGTCTCGCTGAAGTGGAAGGCAGTAGCAAAGCCAACCAGACGTTGGTCACGCAGAATCAGGAGTTGGTGCGCGAACTGGGTGGCAAGCTGAGCTTGTTGGAAAGCAAGTTCGCCGAGACAGCTAGCCAGCGTGCCGCACTGGATGCGCTGTATCAGGAGATGTCCAGCAGCCGCGACCAGACCGCCTTGGCCGATGTGGAACAGATGGTGCTCATCGCCGGGCAGCAGTTGCAATTGTCCGCCAATGTGAAGGCGGCACTCATCGCCCTTCAACACGCAGAAAGCCGTTTGCAGCGTTTGGACCGCCCCGCCTTCGGTGAGATGAAGAATCGCATCAATCACGACATCGAACGCTTGCGTGCTTTACCAAACATCGATGCACCCGCCATCAATCAGCAATTGGATAAGCTCATCATCGCGGCCGACATCATGCCGCTGGCACAGGATGCTCGTCTGCAGCCCGAAGCTGTAGCAACCGAACCGAACGTATCCTCTGGCAACGCATGGACGCGCTTTTGGCATGAACTGTGGCATGAACTGCGCGGCTTGGTGCGCATCGAGAATACTGAGCAAGCCGAGATGCCTTTGCTCTCACCGACCCAGACCTTCTTCCTACGCGAGAACTTAAAGCTACGTTTGATCTCTGCGCGGCTGGCTTTGCTGTCTCACGATGAAGTGAGTTTCCAGCGCGAGCTACGATCCGCACAAGCATGGGTCTATCGCTACTTCGATAATAAATCTAAGGATGCGACACAAGCGTTGGCTTCCTTGCAGAAACTCTCCGCCTCCAACATCACCCTCAACGTGCCTGATATCAGCGGCAGCTTGGAAGCGGTGCGCAACTACCGCGCCACCCATGAGCGGAGTGCTCGATGAGATTCCTGATCTGGTTATTGGCCTTGTTCGCTGCCGCCGTAGCGGTAACGTTGCTTTCGCATAACGATGGCTATGTGCTGTTCGTGCATCCCCCGTATCGCATGGAGATGTCGCTGACGATGTTCGTGTTCACACTGATCGCGCTGTTCATCGCCGCTCACTTGCTGGTGCAACTCATCTCTTCTGCCATCCAACTGCCACGATATGTGCGGGCCTTCCGTGCCGAACGCGCGCAAAGCAAAGGCCGCCTCGCAATGCAGGAGGCACTAGTCGCTTTCTTCGAAGGGCGTTATGCCGCCGCCGAGAAGGCTGCCGTGCAGGCGATGGAGCTGGGTGAGAACTCTGGCCTCAACTCCATCATCGCCGCGCGTGCCGCAAATGAGTTGCGCGAGTTCGATCGCCGCGATGCCTATCTATCAGAAGCGGAAGGCAAGACGGTGGGCGAACAGACCATGCGGTTGATGACGAGGGCGGAGTTCCAACTCGACCAGAAGCAACCACAATCGGCACTGAGCTCGCTCAAAGAGTTGAGCGACTCCGGCATCCGCAAACACATCGGCGCGCTCAACCTCGAACTGAAGGCACAACAACAGTCGCGCAACTGGGATGCCGTTCTAGACGTGGCGAACCAGTTGGAGAAACGCAACGCCATCAACTCGACCCTGTCTGCCCAGATGCGCCAACAGGCATGGTTAGAAAAGATCAAAGCCTGCGCGCAAGACGGCGCGATGTTACGCACCGTGTTGAAAGAGATGCCGAACGAATTCAAGCATCGCAACAAAGTCGCCGTGGAAGCCGCAAAGGCATTCAAACATTTGGGCGAATGCTCGGTTGCGCGCACCCTGCTGACCGATAGCTTGAACAAAGAATGGAGCAGTGAGCTAGTCGCATTGTATGGGGATTGCCTGGAAGGTAGCGTCGTTGCGCAGATCGATCAGGCCGAGCGTTGGCTGAAGACGCACCATGACGATGCAGGCTTGTTGCTCGCCTTGGGCAAGCTTTGTTTGCATCAAGAGTTGTGGGGCAAAGCGCAGAGCTATCTGGACGCCAGCCTCAGTGTGCAACCCAGCCGTGAGGCTTACACCACGCTAGCAAAACTGGCGGAGAAGTTGCACCAACCAGACGAAGCCTTCAAGTATTACCAACAGGCCAACAAGCTTGCTTGCACTGATTAAGTCTTCGGTACGAAAGTGAACGCGTCCGAATAGAACGCCTCATTGGGCAAACCGCGTTGTGTAGTGAAATCGCGGTGAGCCGCTTCCACCACTACCGGTGCGCCACAGGCGTACACCGCATACTTAGACAAATCCTTGAAGTCTTCCAGCACGGCTTGATGCACAAAGCCGGAACGACCACTCCATTGCTCATCCGAAATCACAGGCGTGAACTTGATACCGTGTTCCGATTCCCAACCTTGGATCTTGTCCAGCATGTAGAGATCAGCCGCTTTGCGCACGCCCCAGTAGAAATGCATCTCACGCTTGAAGCCGATCTTGATGGCATGCTCGATGATAGCCTTCACGGGCGCAAAGCCCGTACCGCTGGCGACGAACACGATGGGCTTGTCCGAATCTTCGCGCAGGAAGAAGGAACCCAGCGGGCCCTTGATGCGCATGATGTCGCGTTCTTTCATCGTATTGAACACGTGATGTGTGAAGGTGCCACCCGCGATGTTGCGGATGTGTAGTTCAAGCACGGCATCGTCATGGGGCGCATTGGCGAGCGAGAAGGCGCGTGGCTTGTCGTCTTTTTGCAGGATCTCGATGTACTGTCCCGCGAGAAATTGCAGACGTTCGTTAGCGGGCAACTTCAATGTGATGACCATCACATCATCCGCCACCTTGTGCATCTTCTCCACGCGGCATGGCAACATCTTCACGGGGATGTCTTGCGCGCGGCTCACTTCATGACTTTCAATGACCAGGTCAGACAAGGGCTTGGCGCAACAGAACAATGCCAACCCCGCTGCCTTGTCTGCTTCCGACAAGGTGTAAGCCTGTGCATCGCCGTAATCGACCTTGCCTTCCAACACTTTGCCTTTGCACACCCCACACGCGCCGTTGCGGCAGCTATAGGGCATCACATAACCATGCTCAAGTGCTGCTTCGAGAATGGTCTCGTCAGCTGCAATAGGGAAGCTGTGTTTACTTGGCTGAATGGTGGTCTTGAAGCTCATGGTGATCGTCTCGATTTAGGAGGGCCGCGATTTTAACGCATAATCGCACTATGACTAATCTACTCATCATCGGCTGTGGGGACATCGCGCTACGCACCCTCCCGCTCTTGCGAGGCCGCTACCGCATGTATGCATTGGTGCGGGACCCAGCCAAGGCAGCACGCTTGAGTAAGCTGGGCGTCGCCCCCATCTTGGGCGATCTGGATGACCGGCGTAGCCTCACAAAGGTAGCTGGACTAGGCGATATCGTGCTGTACTTCGCTCCGCCCGATCGTCAAAGTCACATCGACACGCGCACACGCAATCTACTTTCCGCGCTATCTACTCGACTACTGCCGACTCGGCTCATCTACATCAGCACCAGCGGTGTGTATGGTGATTGCGGCGGTGATGTAGTGAGCGAGACTCGCCCGTTGAATCCGCAATCAGAACGCGCAAGATTGCGCGTGAGTGCCGAACAACAGATACGCGCCTGGGCCACGCGCAATCACGCAAATGCCAATATCCTGCGCGTACCTGGGATCATTGCAGAAGATAGGTTACCCATTGATCGGATCAAAGCTGGCACCCCCGCCATCGTGGCGAGCGAAGACAGCTACAGCAACCACATCCACGCCGACGATCTGGCGCGTATCGTCATCGCTGCCTTGCGCTACGCCAAACCGAACCGCGTGTATCACACGGCGAATGACGACGGGATGAAGATGGGGGATTACTTCGATGTTGTCGCCGACGCCTTTGAACTACCGCGTCCGACGCGCTTGCCGCGCGCAGAAGTGCAGAGTGTCGTATCGCCTACGATGTGGTCCTTCATGAACGAATCGCGCCGATTGACCAACCTGCGCATGAAAAAGGAATTGAAAGCGACGCTACGCTATCCAACCGTAGCGTCGGTACTCAAAACACCGCCCCAAGCCTGAAGTCGGTCCTGCTGGCGTCCTGTGCATATCCTTGATAGTTCACGACCCCGATGCTGAACAGGAACATATCCATCTTGAAGCCGATCGAGACCGTCGAATAGGGATAGCTATTCCCATCGTAGTTATATCGTATGTCTCTACCATTGACGATATAGCCAGAGGTGATGGTCGAATTGCCCTTACCCACCGCCATCACGATGTCATCAAAGATAGCCGTGAACTGCAGGCCGGTATCAGCCATTTCGACATAGACACTATCCGTGGCGCTATTGGGCTTGTTCGAATAATCGGCAGACCAGCGGCTAAATCCAAGATGCGGACCGATCAATATCTTCATATCATCGACCTGAGCCCCCAGCCCAATGCTTCCTCCAAAACCGAATCCCATCTTCGTATCGTCTTTCATGCCGACATCAGGCCAATTCTGGAGCGCAACATATGCATCCCCTCCATAGGCAAACTTCACACCCTCATCAGGGGGGCTACTCGCCACATCTTGTGCGGATGCAACTCCACCAAATACGCAGAAAGTTAAGAGAATTAAGAATCCAAATCGTTTATTGTTTTTCATGATTCCTCCATAGGCACTGCTTCAGTTATTTCACTATCTCTACTGAAGCATCCTACGCCGACAGAATCACAAAGCCAGTCCTTGAAGCCCTATATATCATCAGGCAAGTCAACTACTTCCAGCCTCATAAGCATCTTGAAAAGTTTGAAGTGCAATGAAAGCAAAAGTGGGGCTACAAATGAATCGAGGGAGCCAAATGGCTCCCTCGATTTTGATACCAAACTAACTAGAAATTACTTCCAGATAGCTTTGCCATCTTCAGACTTGATCTTTGCCTTCCAAGCATCACGGATCATCTTGGTGACGTTCTCAGGCAAGGGCACGTAGTCCAGATCGCTCGCCATCTTGTCGCCTGCTGGTGTGAAAGCGAAGTCAAAGAACTTTAACACTGCAGCAGCAGTTTCCGCATTAACTTGGCTCTTATGCATCAAGATGAAGGTCGCGCCAGTGATAGGCCAGCTTTCTTTGCCAGGCTGGTTCGTCAACATCATGTAGAAGCCTTTGTCGGCATCCCATTTCGCATTCCCAGCAGCCGCTTTGAAGTTTGCCGCTTCTGGCTTGACGAATTGACCATCACGATTCTTCATCAGGGCATAAGCCATCTTGTTTTGCAGTGCGTATGCATATTCCACATAACCGATGGAGTTTTTGATACGTTGTACGTAAGAAGCGACGCCTTCGTTACCCTTGCCACCTGTACCGACTGGCCATGCAACAGCAGAACCGCTACCTACAGCGCGCTTCCAGTCGATACTCACTTGCGACAAGTAAGTGGTGAAGATGGCGGTAGTGCCTGAACCATCAGAGCGGTGAACCACGTTGATCGCTGCATCTGGCAGTGCAACGCCTTGATTGTCAGCAGCCAGCTTTGGGTCGTTCCACTTCTTGATGTCGCCCATGTAGATCGCAGTCAATGTCTCAGCAGTCAGTTTCAATTGACCTGCAGCAACGCCTTCAACGTTAACCACTGGCACAACGCCACCGATCACTGTTGGGAATTGAGTCAAGCCATTGAAATCTAGATCTTCGATCTTCAATGGTGCGTCAGTAGCGCCAAAATCGACAGTCTTCGCTTCGATCTGTTTGATACCACCGCCAGAGCCGATGGATTGATAGTTCATACCGATACCAGTCTGTGTCTTGTAAGCATCAGCCCACTTGGAATACACAGGGTAAGGGAAGGTCGCGCCTGCGCCAGTGATATCGACGGCGGCAGCAGACCCTGCAGTGAGCAACATCGCGGTGATGCCGAGGCCGCCAAGGATACGTGCAACTTTTTTCATTTGATTCTCCAATTTGATTAGGGTGCGTAATTACTAGCACTCGGCCAGTGGACGGCACTGTAGGGGAGAATTGTTACAACTTGATGACGGTTGGAAGAAATCGGGGCCGGCATCGAACAGCTCGGCTGTCATCAACAAATCATCAAAGTGTCATCAATGTTTCGCATATCGTCGCGACACTGCGCGCCATGCGAAAGCTTTTATCCCATTGGCGCTGGCTCATCCCACTCCTGCTGTGGAGTGCAGATGCCAATGCTTGGGGGCTATACACCCATGTGTACTTCGCCCAGATGTTGTTGTGGGCTGTGCCGCTCACCGATCCGCGTTATCGCCGCGCCATCAAGAACTTCCCACAGTTAGTGTTGGCAGGTGCCTGCCTACCTGACTTGGCGATACTGAGCCAACGTCCTTGGGGCGAACCGTTCTCCACCACCCATCAGTGGCAACGTGCATGTAAATTACTGGACGATGCCAAGAGCGACGAGGAATACGCGCTGTCTTTAGGCTTCGCCAGCCACTTGCTGGTGGACGTCATCGCACACAATCACTTCGTCCCCGCACACGAGAAGATGTGGGGCAACATCCCGCTGCTGACGCACGCCGCCTGCGAATGGGCGATGGACATGCACATCCGTCCTCACCTGTTCGCCCAACCTGCCGAGTTGATGCGCACGCATCGCGCAGCATTGGCCGACTACGTGGCCGCCCATTTCGATTGCCCACACAGCTTGGCGATACGCGGCATCGATGTTCTCGCCGGCGCAGAGAGTCTTTTGCGCACCAGTCGTTTGTCGCATCTGTGTTATTACGCCGCGAGCCGCCTCGATGTAAGGATGCAACGTCGCTTCAATTATTACCTGAGCGAGACAGGTGTTCGTCTGGCCCATATCGACCGCATCCTGTTGGGTGAGCTGCCGCTGTGGAATCCAGATCCGCAGTCAGATGACCCGGAATTACGCCAGCGCATCGAACTGATGACACCATCACAACTGCGTCACCGCATCCCCTTACCACTGGATGTGTTCAGCGTTCCTTAGCTGTTGATGAACTGATAAAAAACGGTCTCACGCGGAGACGCGGAGTAAAACCCAACTACAAATTGACGGTTTTTTGATCTTCCCCGCGCACTCCGCGTCTCCGCGTGACTAGGTTTTGACTATTCAGATAAAAACGAGCGAACCGACAGCGAGTGCGGCACCCAGCGCGGCACCGGCAATGACATCCGTGGGATAGTGCAATCCCAGGATAGGACGTGACAGCGCGACTAGCGTAGCGAATGGCACGACCAACCAGAACAGCGCAGGAAAGTAAGCGATGGCGACGATGCTGAAAGACACTGCGTGCATGGTGTGGCCAGAGGGGAAGCTGAACTGATCGAGCGCCTTACCGACACACACAATGGCAGGATAGACGTTGTAAGGTCGCGGGCGCAAAGTCTTACCCTTGATGAGTTTATAGATGACGGTGCTAAGCAGGCCGACCGCCAACATGTGCAATACCGCTGGCAATGCTTCCTTCTGATAGCTCAACAACAGCGCGACCATCAGCGTGTACCAAAACACGCCATCGCCCAAACGGCTAGCCAAGCGGAACACGCTGCGCACTGACAGGAAGCGGCTCTGCCGATTGCAGAACACGCAGAGCGCGACGTCCCAGCGGTTAATCTGTTGCAGCGGAGAGTTCGGGTTGGCCATGTCTCACTCCTTGAGCACATATCGTGTCGATCAACACCGATTCCAAGTCACCCATGATGCGTTCCCAGGTCTGAAACTCCATGGAGTGACGCGCTGCATGGCGCAAACGATGTACGCGCGCCATGTCAGAGATGAGCGCTTTGGCTTGCGTGATGAACGCTTCGGTATCTTCGTAAGGCACGAGCAAGCCGTTCAGGTCGTGGCGGATGTGTTGACGTGCAGCGGCGTAATCGAATGCCACCGTCGCCAGCCCGCTCGCCATCGATTCGACGGTGACGTTGCCATAAGTCTCGGTCAAGCTCGGATAAAGGAAGATATCGCCCGATGCGTAATGCTGGGCCAGTGCTTCACCTGTCTGCATTCCTGCAAAGATGACGTGTGGATTATGTTCTTGCAGTTCGGCACGCGCCGGGCCATCGCCCACCATCACCAAGCGTGCGAGAGGATGGATCTTGCGCATCTGTTCGAAGGCTTGGATGACGACATTCAGATTCTTCTCAGGCGCCAGACGACTAACCAACATCACGACCGGTGTCTCCTCATCCGCCCCCCAGCTATCGCGCAAGCGTTGGCTACGTTTTGCGGGGTGGAACAACTCGCCATCCACACCGCGCGAGACGACGATCACATTCTGGTAACCATCGCGCTCAAGTTGACGCTGTAAAGAATCGGTCGGAACGATGGTGCAACTCGCCTTGTTATGGAAATTCCTCAAGTACGCGGCCATCGGCTTGGTGAACAGGCCGATGCGGTAGTGCTTGGCGTAGCAATGGAAGTTCGTATGGAAGTCCGTGCTCACCGGAATCTCCAGTTTGCGTGCGGCCGCCAGTGCCGACCACCCCAACGGACCTTCGGTAGCGATATGCACGATATCGGGCCGCTGTTCTGACCACATCTTTACTAATCTTCCTTTCGCAGGCAAACCGATACGCAGTGCGGAATATCCCGGTATCGCCATCCCCGCAACCAAAGTCTCGCGGTAATTGATCTGCTCACCGCACACGTCGTTCTTGCTTTGGCGGGGGCGGATCATGTGGATGCGATTGCCGCGTTTGAGCAGGCCTTCGACCATACGCGCCACGGTGACCGCGACGCCATTCACCTCAGGCAGATAAGTTTCAGTGACCAGCGCGATATCGAGTGGCGCTGACGT
>VBWD01000096.1:418-1389 GCA_006218055.1 Gallionellaceae bacterium | reverse complement strand
GTTTGGCAGATTGCGCGATGACAGATACAGGTTCTCATCGATATTGTCGGTGATGATCAACAGGCGCGCGTCTTGCAGACCCAAGCCCTTGATCTTGTCAGACAACAGCTTGGTCTTAGGTGCGGAGACCGACAATGCATCGATCACGCTCAAACGACCTTCACTCACCAACTTGGAGAAGATGGAAGCCAGACCAGCGCGATACATCTTGCGGTTGATCTTTTGTGTGTAGTTTTGATCCGGGCTGTTCGGGAAGATCTTACCGCCGCCGCGCCACAATGGGCTGGACGCCATACCCGCACGAGCACGACCTGTACCCTTTTGTGCGAATGGCTTGCGTGTGGACTTGGCGATCTCGCTACGGCCCTTTTGCTTGCTGTTAGCAGAACGAGCATTGGCTTGATAAGCCGTTACCAGCTGATGCACCAGCGCTTCGTTGTACTCGCGACCAAACAAGTCGTCGGATGCGTTCATGCTCGCACCGGCCTTGCCGTTTTCGTTAATAACTTTCAGTTCCCACGCACCAACAACAATTGGCGCTCAGCATCGATACGAACGATTTGGAGATTCTGCACAGTGCGCTGCACGTCACCCAAGTGACCCGTCATGCGCTTACCAGGGAACACGCGACCCGGATCTTGCGCCATACCGATGGAGCCTGGAACGTTATGCGACTTGGAGTTACCGTGTGTCGCACGGCCTGATTTGAAGTGGTGACGCTTGATGGTGCCGGCATAGCCTTTACCAATCGTTACGCCAGTCACGTCGACTTTTTGACCGACCTGGAACAAATCCACGCCGACATTGCCGCCCAAGGTCAAAGCAGCGAGCTGCTCTGGCGTAGCGGTGAATTCTTTCAAAATACTACCAGCCTCGACACCTGCTTTGGCGTAATGCCCAGCAGCTGCCTTGGTCACACGGCTTGCACGGCGCGTACCATACGCGACCTGCACTGCACTGTAACCATCGGT
>VBWD01000096.1:0-377 GCA_006218055.1 Gallionellaceae bacterium | reverse complement strand
ACCGACAAGTCCTAAACTCATTTTAATTTCCTTTATTAAGGGGCCAACTTCAATTGGTTAGCCGATCCATACTGCAAATACTACGCACTACTAAAAACAGGGGCTACTTAACACAATTACTGCAACTTGATCTCTACGTCCACACCTGCTGGCAAATCCAACTTCATCAGGGCATCAACTGTCTTATCAGTTGGATCTATGATGTCCATCAAGCGCAAGTGGGTGCGAATCTCGAATTGATCACGCGAAGTCTTGTTCACGTGTGGCGAACGCAACACGTCGAAACGCTCGATCTTGGTTGGCAATGGAACTGGGCCTTTGACCACAGCGCCTGTGCGCTTTGCCGTATCCACGATTTGCAACGCGGATTGGTCGAT
>VBWD01000028.1 GCA_006218055.1 Gallionellaceae bacterium | reverse complement strand
AACGCCTTGTTAGCATCAGCCATGCGGTGAACTTCTTCACGCTTCTTGACTGCACCGCCACGACCTTCGGACGCGTCGATCAGCTCGCCGGCCAAACGCATACCCATGGACTTCTCGCCACGCTTACGCGCGAACTCTTTCAACCAACGCATCGCCAAAGCCATACGACGGGAAGGACGCACTTCGACAGGCACCTGATAGTTGGCACCACCGACGCGACGACTCTTCACTTCGACTTGAGGCTTGGCATTGTTGATTGCCAGATTGAAGACTTCGATTGGGTCTTTGCCGCTCTTCTTGCTGACTTGTTCTAGCGCGCCGTAAAGGATGCGCTCAGCAACCGACTTCTTGCCCGCCGTCATCAACACGTTGACGAACTTGGACAGGTCTTGGTTACCGTACTTAGGATCCGGAAGGACTTCGCGTTTGGGGACTTCTCTGCGTCTTGGCATATCTATACCTCAATTATATCTGTAATTCGGAATTACGCTTTTTTCGGGCGCTTCGCACCGTACTTGGAGCGAGACTGCTTACGATCCTTCACACCAGCCGTATCCAAGCTGCCGCGCACCATGTGGTAACGCACACCTGGCAAATCCTTCACACGACCACCGCGCAACAAGACCACGCTGTGCTCTTGCAAGTTGTGGCCTTCACCACCGATGTAGGAAATGACCTCAAAACCGTTAGTCAGGCGCACTTTCGCGACCTTACGCAAGGCAGAGTTCGGCTTTTTCGGTGTCGTTTGCGCACTAACTGGTTGATGGTTGGCATTATTTATCTTCGCTTCCTGAAAACTTGGTTATTTAAACGTTACTTTTTCAATACAAAACTGCTCAAAACCGGCATTCGGACTAACTGAACAGAAATGCGCGGACTAAAAAGACCGCGCATTCTATTGACGTAGCCTATGCCTGTCAAGACACCTAGACGCCTTCTTGCGCTTCTGTCGTGCTTTCCACTGTGGCCGATACTGAAGTTGCCGCCACATCCAAGCCCAAACGCTGCTTGCGACGCAGTACGTGGTAAGCCAATCCGGTACCTGCCGGGATCAGTCGACCGACGATGACGTTCTCCTTCAGACCGCGCAACTCGTCCTTTTTGCCCATGATGGCTGCTTCGGTCAACACGCGCGTCGTCTCTTGGAAAGACGCGGCTGAGATGAAGGAGTCTGTAGACAAGGAAGCCTTGGTGATACCCAACAACATGTACTGGAAGGTCGCTGGCTGCTTGCCCAATGCAACGACGCGTTCGTTCTCTTCCAACAACGATGCACGCTCAACTTGCTCCTTTGGAATAAAGGTCGTATCGCCTTCATCCAAAATCGCCACGCGACGCAGCATTTGACGCACGATGACTTCGATGTGCTTGTCGTTGATCTTCACGCCTTGCAAGCGATATACGTCCTGCACTTCGTCAGTCACATAGCGCGCCAATGCTTCGATACCCAAGAGGCGCAAGATGTCATGTGGATCAGCTGGGCCGTCTACGATCATTTCACCTTGATTCACCACTTGGCCGTCATGCACCAACACATGCTTGTCCTTGGTGATCAAGAACTCGTGCGCTTCACCGTATGTATCGGTGATGACCAAACGTTGCTTACCTTTGGTCTCTTTACCGAACGAAGCCGTACCGGTGACTTCGGCCAACATACCTGCATCTTTTGGCGAACGCGCTTCGAACAACTCGGCCACACGCGGCAGACCGCCGGTGATGTCTCGCGTCTTCGAGCTTTCTTGTGGGATACGTGCCAGCACATCACCCACACCCACTTGCATTCCATCTTCCACCGTAATGATAGAACCCACTTGGAAAGTGACAGAAATAGCCGTCTCTGTACCAGCCATCTTGATCTCTTGGCCCTTGTCATCCAGCAGACGAACCAGCGGACGCACACCCTTACCAGCTGTCGCACGCTTTGGATCGATGACCACCAAGGTGGACAGGCCCGTGACTTCGTCGATCTGCTTGGCAACAGTAGAGCCTTCTTCGATGTTCTCGAAACGTACCTTACCTGCATATTCAGTGACGATTGGACGTGTGTGCGGATCCCAAGTCGCCAATACCACGCCCGCCTTGACCGTAGCGCCTTCACGCACAGTCAGGTTGGCGCCGTAAGGCACCTTGTGACGCTCACGCTCACGACCGTGGTCATCGGTGACCATGATCTCGCCGGAGCGCGCCACGACCACCAGCTCGCCACGCGCCGTAGTAACGGTACGCATGTTCGGACTGTATTTGATGAGACCGTTCGATTTGCTTTCCACTTGACTAGCCACAACGGTACGCGATGCCGCACCACCGATGTGGAAGGTACGCATGGTCAGCTGGGTGCCTGGTTCACCGATGGACTGCGCAGCGATCACACCGACCGCCTCACCCACGTTGATCAGACCGCCGCGTCCCAAGTCGCGTCCGTAGCACTTAGCGCACAGACCGTAGCGTGTGTCGCAAGTCAACGGTGTGCGCACGCGCACTTCATCGATACCCATGGATTCGATGAGCTCGACCTTGTCTTCATCCAGCAAAGTGTTGGCTTCGTATACGGTCTCGCCTGTTTCAGGATTGACCACATCAGCCGCAATCACACGGCCCAAGATGCGTTCACGCAAGGCTTCGATAACCTCACCGCCTTCAACCAGCGCCTTCATTGAACGGCCCTTGTCAGTGCCGCAGTCGTCTTCGATGACCACCAAGTCTTGCGTAACATCGACCAAACGACGTGTCAGGTAACCCGAGTTCGCTGTCTTCAACGCCGTATCCGCCAAGCCTTTACGAGCGCCGTGGGTCGAGATGAAGTACTGCAACATGTTCAGACCTTCGCGGAAGTTCGCGGTGATCGGCGTCTCGATGATGGAGCCATCCGGCTTCGCCATCAGACCGCGCATACCGGACAATTGACGGATCTGCGCAGCAGAACCACGCGCACCGGAGTCAGCCATCATGTAAATGGAGTTGAACGACTCTTGCGTGACCGCATTGCCCTTCTTGTCGAGTTTCGCAACGCCGGTCAAACGATCGATCACAGGCTCAACGCCCAATTGATCCATCATGGCCTTAGCCACTTGGTCACCGGTGCGACCCCAGATATCCACCACCTTGTTGTAACGCTCGCCCTGAGTGACCAGACCGGAGGTGTATTGCGTGTGGATCTCGTGCACTTCTTTCTCGGCTGCGCCGATCAATTCGTTCTTCTGTTGTGGTACCAGCATGTCGTCCACACAGATGGAGATACCCGCACGGGTCGCGTAAGCGAAACCGGTGTACATCAACTGGTCAGCCATGATGACCGTGTCGCGCAGACCGCAACGACGGAAGCTGGCGTTGATGAGGCGCGAGATCTCCTTCTTCTTCAGCGTCTTGTTGACGAAGCTGAAGGGCAGATTGGCTGGCAACAGTTCGGACAAGATAGCGCGACCAACAGTCGTCTCGTAACGTGTGAACTTATCTTCCTTCTCACCCGCCTCGTTGGTGACCACTTCTTTGATGCGCACCAAAACCTTTGCTTGCAGGTCGACTTGTTGTGAGCGATAGGCGCGCAACACTTCTGACACGTCTGCGAACATGGAACCTTCGCCCAGCGCCGCTTCTTTTGCGCGCGACATGTAGTACAGACCCAACACGATATCTTGCGACGGAACGATGATCGGTTCGCCGTTAGCTGGGGACAATACGTTGTTGGAAGCCAGCATCAAAGTGCGTGCTTCCATCTGCGCTTCCAGTGACAACGGAACGTGAACAGCCATTTGGTCACCGTCGAAGTCGGCGTTGAATGCCGAGCAGACCAACGGGTGCAACTGGATCGCCTTGCCTTCGATGAGGATAGGCTCGAACGCTTGGATACCCAAACGGTGCAACGTTGGCGCACGGTTCAGCATCACAGGATGTTCGCGGATGACTTCTTCCAAGATGTCCCAAACGATCGGCTCTTCAGCTTCGACCATGCGCTTACCCGCCTTGATCGTCGTCGCCAACCCCATCTTCTCCAGACGTTCGAAGATGAACGGCTTGAACAGCTCCAGCGCCATCTTCTTAGGCAAACCACATTGATGCAGCTTAAGTTGCGGACCCACCACAATCACGGAACGACCAGAGTAGTCCACGCGCTTACCCAGCAAGTTCTGACGGAAACGACCTCCCTTGCCCTTGATCATGTCAGCCAGAGACTTCAACGGACGCTTGTTCGCGCCAGTCATCGCTTTGCCGCGACGACCATTGTCCAGCAAGGAGTCCACGGACTCTTGCAACATACGTTTCTCGTTGCGCACGATGATGTCCGGCGCCTTCAGTTCCAACAGGCGACGCAGACGGTTGTTACGGTTGATGACGCGACGATACAAATCGTTCAGGTCAGAGGTCGCGAAACGACCGCCATCCAACGGCACCAATGGACGCAACTCCGGTGGCAACACTGGCAACACTTCCATCACCATCCAGTCAGGCTTGATACCAGACTGCATGAACGCTTCCAACACCTTCAGGCGTTTTGCGTATTTCTTGATCTTGGTCTCGGAGCTAGTAGCTTCCAATTCAGCACGGATCTTCTCGACTTCAGAAGGCACATCCAGCGCGCGCAACAATGCACGAACACCTTCAGCACCCATGAATGCGGTGAAGTCATCGCCGTACTCTTCGATCTTGGCGATGTAGTCATCTTCCGACAACAGTTGACCACGATTGAGCGGTGTCATGCCCGGCTCAGTGACGACGTAGGCTTCGAAGTACAACACGCGTTCGATGTCACGCAATGTCATATCCAACACCATACCCAGACGGGATGGCAGCGATTTCAAGAACCAGATGTGCGCGACTGGGGATGCCAGTTCGATGTGACCCATGCGCTCACGACGCACTTTGGACAGGGTGACTTCGACGCCGCACTTCTCGCAGATCACGCCGCGATGCTTCAGACGCTTGTACTTACCGCACAAGCACTCATAGTCTTTCACCGGTCCGAAGATCTTGGCGCAGAACAGACCATCGCGCTCTGGCTTGAAAGTACGGTAGTTGATGGTCTCAGGCTTCTTCACTTCGCCGTAAGACCACGAACGGATCTTCTCGGGAGAGGCCAGACCGATCTTGATCGCGTCGAACTCTTCCTTTTGCGTGACTTGCTTGAACAGATCCAAAATTGATTTCATGTGGTAGCTCCTTGTTTAGCTTTGTACGCGGCAGTCTTAGTGACGTTCCAGATCGATGTCGATACCCAGAGAACGGATCTCCTTGGTCAACACGTTGAAGGACTCAGGCATGCCTGCGTCGATCTTGTGATCTCCCTTGACGATGTTCTCGTACACCTTGGTACGGCCGTTCACGTCATCGGACTTCACAGTCAACATCTCTTGCAGGATGTAAGCGGCGCCGTAAGCTTCCAGTGCCCAAACCTCCATCTCACCGAAGCGTTGACCACCAAACTGTGCCTTACCACCCAACGGTTGTTGTGTGACCAAGCTGTACGGACCGGTCGAACGGGCGTGCATCTTGTCGTCGACCAAGTGGTGCAGTTTAAGCACGTGCATGTAGCCGATGGTGACCTTACGATCGAAGGCGTCGCCGGTACGTCCGTCATACAACTGGATCTGACCGGAAGTTGGCAGATCAGCCAATTCCAACAGCTCCTTGATCTCTTCTTCGCTCGCGCCGTCAAATACCGGGGTCGCGAATGGCACACCTGCACGCAGGTTGCGGCTCATCTCGATCACTTCTTCATCAGTGAACGAGGCGATCTCTTCAGCCTGTTCACCCTTGTAGATCTTGCCCAAGAACTTGCGTACGTCGGCGACCTTGGCTTGCTCTTCCAACATCTTGGCGATCTTCTTGCCCAGACCTTTGGCTGCCCAGCCCAGATGCACTTCGAGAACCTGACCGATGTTCATACGTGACGGAACGCCCAATGGGTTCAACACGATGTCCACTGGCGAACCATCCGCCATGTGCGGCATGTCTTCCACGGGAACGATGCGTGAGACCACACCCTTGTTACCGTGACGACCGGCCATCTTGTCACCCGGTTGCAAGCGACGTTTCACCGCCACGTACACTTTGACCATCTTCTGAACACCGGCTTGCAATTCGTCGCCTTGTGTCAGCTTCTTCTTCTTCAGCTCGAATGCAGCGTCGAACTCGACACGCTTCTGCGCCAGACCTTCTTTGATCTGCTCCATCTGTGCAGCGACTTCATCGTCAGCCACGCGGATGTCGAACCATTGATGATGCTCGACACTGTGCAGATATTCCTTGTTCAACTTGGTGCCCTTGGCCAGTTTCTTAGGACCGCCGTTAGCCACCTTGTTGTGCAACATCTTTTCCAAACGAGAGAACGCATCCACTTCAACGATACGCATCTGGTCAGCCAAGTCTTTCTTGTAGCGTGCCAATTCATCGTCGACGATCTGTTGCGCGCGCTTGTCGCGTTGCAGACCTTCGCGGGTGAACACTTGCACGTCGATGACGGTACCGGAGATACCGGCCTTCACGCGCAATGAAGTGTCCTTCACATCGGAAGCCTTCTCGCCGAAGATCGCGCGCAGCAATTTCTCTTCCGGTGTCAGTTGAGTCTCGCCCTTAGGGGTGACCTTACCGACCAGCACGTCGCCCACGCCGACTTCCGCGCCGATGTGCACGATGCCGCACTCGTCCAGACGTGCCATTTGGCCTTCGGACAAGTTAGGGATGTCACGCGTGATCTCTTCTGTGCCCAACTTGGTATCACGTGCCATCACGGTCAACTCTTCGATGTGGATCGAAGTGAAGCGATCTTCCGCAACCACGCGCTCGGAGATCATGATCGAGTCCTCGAAGTTGTAACCGTTCCAAGGCATGAACGCGATCATCATGTTCTGACCCAGCGCCAATTCGCCCATGTCGGTCGATGCGCCGTCAGCCACCACGTCGCCACGGGCGATCACGTCGCCGATACGCACCAGCGGACGCTGGTTGATGTTGGTGTTCTGGTTAGAACGGGTGTACTTGGTCAGGTTGTAGATGTCCACACCGACTTCGCCGGCCACTGTCTCGTCGTCGTTCACACGCACCACGATACGAGCGGAATCGACGTAATCGACACGACCACCGCGCCATGCTTGCACTGCGGTGCCGGAGTCGACCGCAACGGTGCGCTCGATACCTGTACCCACCAGCGGTTTTTCAGCACGCAATACAGGCACAGCCTGACGTGACATGTTGGCACCCATCAACGCGCGGTTCGCGTCGTCGTGCTCCAAGAACGGGATCAGCGAAGCAGCGACGGAAACGACCTGTGCAGGTGCGACGTCCATGTACTCAATGTTCTCTGGCTCAGCCAAGACGAACTCGTTGTGCTGACGTGCAGACACGATATCGTTGGTGAAGTGGCCTTTCTTGTCCAATTCGGCGTTCGCCTGAGCGATGGTGAAGTTGCCTTCCTCGATCGCCGACAGGTAGCTCACGTCGTCCGTCGCACGGCTCTTGGAGACCTTGCGATACGGTGTCTCGATGAAACCGTACTCATTGGTACGCGCATACAGTGCCAAGGAGTTGATCAGACCGATGTTCGGACCTTCCGGTGTCTCGATAGGACAGACACGACCATAGTGAGTCGGATGCACGTCGCGCACTTCGAAACCTGCGCGTTCGCGTGTCAAGCCACCCGGGCCCAGAGCGGAGATACGACGCTTGTGTGTGACTTCTGCCAAGGGGTTGGTCTGGTCCATGAACTGCGACAGTTGCGAAGAACCGAAGAACTCTTTCACCGCAGCCGAGATCGGCTTGGCATTGATCAGGTCATGCGGCATCAGATTGTCGGCTTCTGCTTGGCCCAAACGCTCTTTCACAGCGCGCTCGACGCGAGCCAGACCGACGCGGAATTGGTTCTCTGCCAATTCGCCCACAGCGCGCACACGGCGGTTACCCAAGTGGTCGATGTCGTCGATCTCGCCGCGACCATTGCGCAACTCGACCAAGATCTTCACCACTTCCACGATATCTTCGTTGGACAATGTGACGGCGCCGGTCAATTCTGGACGACCGATACGACGGTTGAACTTCATACGCCCCACGCTGGACAGGTCATAACGCTCTTCGCTGAAGAACAGACCGCCAAACAAGGCTTCGACCGCATCTTCGGTTGGCGGCTCGCCAGGACGCATCATGCGATAGATGGCTACGCGTGCAGTCCATTGGTCGGTCGATTCATCCGTGCGCAGTGTTTGCGAGATGAACGCGCCCTGATCCAACTCGTTGGTGTACAGAGTGTTGATCTTGGTGATGCCGGCAGCTTGCAACTGACCCAGCAAGGTCTCGGTGATCTCATCGTTGGCATTCGCGATGACTTCACCGCTGTCTTTGTCAACGATGTTCTGTGCCAACACACGGCCCATCAAGAAATCTTCAGCAACAGTCAGCTTGTCCAGACCCGCCTCTTGCATCTCGCGGATGTGGCGCACGGTGATGCGCTTGTCCTTGGCGACGATGAGTTTGCCCTTGGCTTCGATATCGAAGCGTGCGATCTCGCCGCGCAGACGCTCTGCGACCACTTCGAATTGGATGCCCTTTTTACCAAAGTGGAAGGTGTCAAATTGGAAGAACATCGCCAAGATCTGCTCGGGCGTGTAACCCAAGGATTTCAGCAGGATGGTGACTGGCAACTTGCGACGACGGTCGATACGGAAATAGACGAAATCTTTCGCATCGAATTCAAAGTCCAACCAAGAGCCGCGGTAAGGAATGACACGGGCAGAGAACAGCAACTTGCCGGAAGCGTGGGTCTTACCACGGTCATGCTCGAAGAACACGCCAGGCGAACGGTGCAGCTGCGAAACGATGACGCGCTCGGTACCGTTGATGACGAAAGAACCGGTGTTGGTCATCAATGGGATCTCGCCCATGTAGACTTCCTGCTCTTTCACTTCCTTGACTGTCGGCTTAGAAGCTTCTTTGTCCAGAATGGTCAGGCGTACGCGCGCGCGCAAGGGCGAAGCGTAGGTCAGGCCACGTTGTTGGCACTCGCGCACATCGAATGCGGGCATACCCAGCTGATAGCTGACGAAGTCCAGACGCGCGAACTTGTTATGACTCTCGATCGGGAAGATCGAATTGAAGGCGGATTGCAAGCCTTCGTTCTTACGCTGCTCGGGCGCGTTCCAAGCCTGCAGGAAAGCGCTATACGACTCCAACTGTGTAGACAACAAGAACGGTACGGGCAAAGCGCCTTTGCGTTTTGCAAAGCTTTTGCGAATACGTTTTTTTTCGGTGAAAGAGTAACTCATAAAATCTCCACGACAGTTGGAAAACAAAGTTTGCAAGCCATCATCTCGCGATGAAGACTGGCATCAATCTCTACAGCTTGGCCAAACATCCCAGTCCGGCCAGAACCAAACAACAAGGGGCAAAGAACGCATCAAACGTTCGCTAACCTTTGCTTTCTGACTCAAAAAACACCCTCAAACGGGTTTTGATTCCAGAAGCGGCAAAAGGCTGACGGGTTATCCGTCAGCCTTTTACACACACAATTGCTTACTTGATTTCAGCAGTTGCGCCAGCTTCGATCAGTTGCTTAGCGATGGAGTCAGCGTCAGCCTTGTTCACGCCTTCTTTGACTGCCTTCGGTGCGCCGTCAACCAGATCCTTGGCTTCTTTCAAGCCCAGACCGGTGATTGCACGAACCACCTTGATCACGTTGACCTTGGCTTCGCCAGCGGCCTTCAAAATCACGGTGAATTCGGTTTGCTCAGCAGCGGCAGCAGCGCCGCCAGCAGCGCCGCCAGCAGCAGGTGCGGACATTGCAGCAGCAGAAACGCCGAACTTCTCTTCGATCGCTTTTACCAGTTCGTTAAGTTCCAATACGGACATGCTGTCCAATGAAGCCAAAAATGCGTCTTTATCAAATGCCATTTTGTTTTTCCTGAATTAAGAGTTTGTGAAATTAAGCGGCGGTAGCAGTAGCTTGCTTCTCAGCCACAGCAGCGAGTACGCGTGCCAAGCCAGAAACAGGCGATTGCAACAGACCACACAATTGCGCCAGCAGCACTTCCTTGGAAGGTACGGTAGCCAGTGCCGAAACACCTGCCACATCTATGACCTTACCGTTGTAAGCACCCGCTTTGATCACCAGCTTATCGTTCGTCTTGGCGAAGTCATACACGACCTTCGCAGCAGCAACAGCGTCGGCACTGATCCCGTAAACCAAGGGACCAACCATCTTATCTGCCAACGCTTCGAACGGAGTACCTTGCACCGCACGACGTGCCAGCGTGTTCTTCAACACGCGAACATAGACACCAGAGTTACGCGCATTCGCACGCAATTTGGTGATGTCTGCAACGGCGATGCCGCGATACTCAGCCAATACGATGGTCTGAGCCTGCGCTACTTGAGCACTGACTTCCGCGACGACCGCTTGCTTTTCTTGCAGATTTAGACTCAAAGTCTTTCTCCATTTTGATTAAGGAATATCCCACTCAAATGTGACATTCCCGATTAACGACCGCGTCCTCAAGACAGGAAAAACATACATCCTCCTGCTCGCGGGCACACCATCTACGTGGGCCGACGAAACTTCCGTCGATTAGATCTCCGGCTAACTGCGCCTTCGACACCTACGGTCTTTGATAATCTGCCAATCCCGCCAGCAGTCAAAGAACAAATGGCAGCGAAGAAAATCTTCGCCGCCAAATTCAAAACATTACGCGACTAGGCTAGCTTGCTCGACGCGAATACCAACACCCATGGTGCTGGAAATCGCCACCTTCTTCAGGTACACGCCTTTGGAAGATGCCGGTTTTGCCTTGTTCAACGCATCGATCAAGGTCAGCAAGTTTTCGCGCAGTGCTTCTGGCGCGAAAGAGGCACGACCGATGGTGCATTGGATGATGCCGTTCTTGTCGGTACGGTATTGCACTTGACCCGCCTTGGCGTTCTTCACCGCGCCAGCCACATCGGCAGTCACCGTGCCAACCTTTGGGTTAGGCATCAAACCGCGTGGACCCAGGATCTGACCCAATTGACCCACGATACGCATCGCATCAGGAGATGCGATCACGACGTCGAAGTCCATCTTGCCTGCTTTGATGGTCTCAGCCAGATCTTCAAAACCAACGATGTCTGCACCCGCAGCCTTGGCTTCTTCAGCCTTGGCACCTTGCGCGAACACAGCGACGCGCATGGTCTTGCCAGTACCCTTAGGCAACACAACGGAGCCACGAACCAGTTGGTCGGACTTCTTTGCATCGATACCCAGATTCACAGCAACGTCGATGGATTCATCAAATTTGGCTTTTGCAGTTTCTTTGACCAGCTTCAACGCCTCATCCAGCGCGTACAGCTTGTTACGGTCAACCTTGGCAACCAGTGCCTTATAACGTTTAGAGAGTGCCATATTATTTAACCCCTTCCACTGTGATGCCCATGCTGCGTGCGCTACCAGCGATGGTGCGTACAGCTGCGTCCAAGTCGGCCGCTGTCAGATCAGGTTGTTTTGCTTTTGCGATGTCTTCTGCTTGCTTACGTGTCAACTTACCAACCTTGTCGGTGTGGGGTGTCTTGCTACCCTTTTGCACGCCAGCCGCCTTCTTGATCAGAATGGTCGCAGGTGGAGTCTTCATCACGAAAGTGAAGCTCTTGTCTGCGAACGCGGTGATCACCACTGGAATGGGCAGACCTGGCTCTACGCCTTGAGTCTGGGCGTTGAACGCCTTACAGAATTCCATGATGTTCAAGCCGCGTTGACCCAGTGCTGGACCGATAGGAGGACTTGGATTTGCTTTGCCCGCAGGCACTTGCAGCTTGATAAAGCCGATGATCTTCTTTGCCACGTTTCTACTCCTTGTTGTGGGTTAAACACATATCGCAACCGCTCCGATACGCTCCCCGTTACTTATATGCCGGAAAATCCGGCGCTCAACATCAGGCTTTTTCGACTTGCCCGAAATTCAGTTCCACGGGTGTGGATCGACCAAAGATGGTGACCGACACGCGTAGCTTGCTCTTGTCGTAATTGACGTCTTCCACCATACCGTTGAAGTCGGTGAATGGGCCTTCCTTGACACGCACCGCCTCGCCCACTTCGAACAGCACCTTGGGACGCGGCTTTTCGACACCCGCCTGCATCTGCTGCATGATGGTGTCGACTTCTTTTTGACTGATTGGCGAAGGCTTCATCGCGGAACCACCCAAGAAACCAGTGACCTTAGGTGTGTTCTTCACCAAGTGCCAAGTCTCATCGGTCATTTCCATCTCGACCAAGAGATATCCTGGGAAGAATTTGCGCTCGCTGATGGTCTTTTGACCACCCTTCAACTCAACGACCTCTTCTACCGGAACAAGGATCTGAC
Source organism: Gallionellaceae bacterium (assembly GCA_006218055.1). Taxonomy (GTDB): domain Bacteria; phylum Pseudomonadota; class Gammaproteobacteria; order Burkholderiales; family Gallionellaceae; genus Sideroxyarcus. Next base: position 1,680 of record VBWD01000028.1, on the reverse strand, counting down.
CGAACAGATCTTGCACCCCGGTACGTTCGATACGCTCTAGCAAAGCGCGCTGCACGCTCTTCTCGAACTGGGAGTACGTATGCACCACATACCAACGCTTAGTCATCAGTCACCCCGTCCCATCAATAGATTCACGACCGCCATCAGACTCGCGTCAACAGCCCACAAGAACAGGGACATCACAACTGCAAACAGAATCACAATTCCCGTGGTCTGCATCGTCTCTTTACGAGTCGGCCACACCACGCGCTTTGATTCGGCGACGGAGTCCTTGGCAAAACCAAAGAACTGCTTACCCATCGTGCTGGTCCAGAACACACCGGCCGCAGCCAGCACACCGAACATCACCATCAGGACACGCAACACCGCAGCGCTATCGCTCAATGCGTAGTAACCGACCACCCCCGCCGCGATGAGCAGCAGGGCAACCAGTATTTTGATCTTGTCAGCCATGTACGTCCGTTCTACTTATTAACTGGCAGGCCAGGAGGGTTTCGAACCCCCAACCCTCGGTTTTGGAGACCGATACTCCCCGCACCGACGGTACGACCGCCTTCACGGATAGCGAAACGCAGACCTTCTTCCATCGCAATCGGGTTGATCAAGCTAACCACGATACTGACGTTGTCGCCTGGCATCACCATTTCGGTGCCTGCCGGCAATTCAACCGCGCCTGTCACGTCAGTTGTACGGAAGTAGAACTGGGGACGGTAACCTTGGAAGAATGGCGTGTGACGACCACCTTCGTCTTTGCCCAACACGTAGATCTCTGCTGTGAACTTGGTGTGTGGCTTGATGGAACCCGGTTTGCACAGTACTTGGCCGCGCTCGACTTCTTCACGCTTGGTACCACGCAACAATACACCTACGTTGTCGCCCGCTTGACCTTGGTCGAGCAGTTTGCGGAACATTTCTACGCCGTTGATACCAACGATTTCCAATTCTTCGCCGACTTTGACGATGCCGCGCTCGATACGACCAGTAACAACCGTGCCGCGACCCGAGATGGAGAATACGTCTTCAACGGGCATCAGGAAGGTGCCGTCCAATGCGCGTTCTGGTTGTGGGATGTAGGCATCCAGTGCATCTGCCAAGCGGAAGATGGAAGGTTCGCCGTATTCGCTTTGGTCGCCTTCGACTGCCAGCTTGGCGCTACCGTGGATGATCGGGGTGTCGTCGCCCGGGAAGTCGTACTTGCTGAGCAATTCACGGATTTCCATTTCAACGAGTTCGAGCAACTCCGCGTCGTCGACCATGTCGCATTTGTTCATGAACACGATGATGTAAGGTACACCAACTTGGCGCGCCAACAGGATGTGCTCGCGTGTCTGCGGCATTGGGCCGTCAGCTGCGGATACAACAAGGATCGCGCCGTCCATTTGGGCTGCGCCGGTGATCATGTTCTTTACATAGTCGGCGTGGCCTGGGCAGTCAACGTGGGCGTAGTGACGTCCCGCTGTCTCGTACTCGACGTGCGCTGTGTTGATGGTGATGCCGCGTGCCTTCTCTTCCGGCGCTGCGTCAATCTGGTCATAGGCTTTGGCTTCGCCACCGAATTTCTTCGACAACACCATGGTGATCGCCGCTGTCAGGGTCGTCTTGCCGTGGTCAACGTGGCCAATCGTGCCTACGTTTACGTGTGGTTTGGTACGTTCAAATTTGCTCTTTGCCATGATTTAT
>VBWD01000027.1 GCA_006218055.1 Gallionellaceae bacterium | reverse complement strand
GTGCGTGTGGGCGGCTTGGAATACACCTGCGAGCCGAACGCAAAGATGGGGCAGCGCATCCAGGATATGCGCTTGAATGGCCAGTTATTGGATGCGAACAAGACCTACAAGGTGGCTGGTTGGGCACCCGTGTCCGAAGCGGCCCGGGACAAAGGCGGTGAGCCGATATGGGACTTGGTCGCGCGCCATCTGCGTGCCGAGAAAGTCGTCAAAGTGAGCACACCTAACGTGCCCAAACTCAAAGGCATGGCGGGTAATCCCGGCATGGTTTGAGATCAACTTAAAATCAGAAGCACTAATAATCACCCCAAGGAGAAATAATGGAAGCAAATCTAATCAGTGCAATCAACATTAGCGCCATTGCTGTGATGTTGATATGCATGTACTTTGTGTTCGCACTGCGCAGTAAGATTCCCGGTGGCGTCGTGGGTAAACAGTGGCGATTGTTGACCGTGCTGGTGACACTTTTCACTTTGGGTTATTTTGTCACGCCTTTCTTTACCCTGTTGCCCACGAACATCATTAACTTGATCGTGGCGTTGATCTTTTTGTTTGGCGCAGTCTACGTGCTCATCACAGTACGTTTAATCTATCGAATCATCGAAGAGCTCGTCTGATCGATCATGGATAGCACGACCATCTTTGTTAAAACCAGCAAGGCCATGAGTGAGCTGGCGCACCGCACCGGAGCTTTGCCACAAAAGCTGCGCCCTGTGCTGATCGTGATTGATGGAAAGACAGAGCTGGCTGAACTGTTACGCCATTACTCCGCCATGCCTGATTTCAAAGAGCATCTAACATGGATGTTGCAAAATGGTTTTATTCAACCGCTGGGAGTGCCACTGGCAGCGGGTAAGGCGGGGGCCACAATAGGAGTCGAGATGCAGCAGACTCTTAAATCTCCAGCCGGACCCATCAGCACCGCTTTGATCGATCTTGCACATGAGTTGCTTGGGGCCCAAGCTGACAGCGTTGTGAAAAGGCTACAAGACACTGAGGAAACACGCGAAGCTTTGACGCATACGTTGGAGCGTTGCCACAAGTTGATTCGTCTGTCCATTGACGAGAGCAAGGCGGAACAGTTCCTTAGCTTGGGCACCAAACTGTTGGCATCGACTTCGCTTACCTTCTTATAGGCCTGCAACCGGTAGCTTTCAGCTTCTGAGCGTTAAAGCAATTAATTCACTGAACTAGAGGAATAGCTATGAAAAAACTACAGGTACTCATCGCAGTTATTTTTGCCGTTTGCGCGCAAGTCGCGGTTGCTGCACCCGATAAGGCGGGAATCAACTACACCAATGTGAAGCTTCAGATCGCGCATATTCAGATACAAGACAGCGTCGGCTTCGACGATGCGGTGGAATCGCTCAAACTGCGTGCCAACCAGCACAACCTCAAATTCGTCGGCGCCAACCAGCTCTACAAAGAGATCGAAGCGCTGACCGGCAAGCCCGCCAAGCGCATGGAGATATACAACTTTTGCGATGGGTTGACCGCCAACAAAATGCTCACCGCCGACCCCATGATGATCGCTTTCATGCCATGCCGCATCGCCCTGATAGAAGATACCAACGGCAAGCGCTGGGTCATCTCCATGATGATGGATTTGAAATTGATCAAAGCCATGCCCAGCGATACGCGCAAGAGTGCAGAGCGTGTGATGGCTGCCATGAAAGACATGATGGTGGCAGCGAGCAAGGGTGATTTGTAACGGTAGTGCGCAGTTGAATTGAGGAAATGCAATGAGTGATTATTCGTATAACGTGGAAGAGAGCGACTTCGACGAATTGGTTGTGGCGCGTTCGCATGAAATGCCAGTTTTGGTCGATATCAGCGCAGATTGGTGCGCGCCCTGTAAGGTGTTGGCACCGCTGTTGCATAAAATGGTCTTTGCCTATGACGGGAAGTTCTTATTGGGTATCGTAGATGCCGATGAGAATATGAAGATTGCCGGCCGTCACAAGGTAAGAGGATTTCCAACAGTGATCGCGTATAGCAAAGGCGTGGAGGTCGATCGTTTTCATAGCTCACAAACTGAAGGATTCTTGCGCGCATTCATTGATAACGTGATTCAGAAGCACCATTCAATCAACGGATCAACTCCGCCAGGAAATATCTGATAACTCCCCCGTAAATTCCCGCAAGAGGTAGGTCGTTGTCGTAGGGGGCATACACCCAATAGCACACACTCAACTGTCGAACTTATGAGCGGGTGAGTTTAATAAGTTCAACGAGGAATAGAGCCTATGCTTTGACAAGTTTAGGTGTCATATAGTCCCGTATTTATCAACCTAAAACGTAACCTCGTGCTTAGATAACTGGGGGAAACCGATCAACTATTTCCGTCACCGAAACGAATCTGGTTGCGTCCCGCCTCTTTCGCTTGATACATGGCAGCATCAGCCAGCTTAATGATCTTACTCTGGCCGCCATCGCAGTCGTTGAACACGATTACACCGATGCTTGCGGTGCAGAGATGTTCGATGCAGACATCGGCCTCCCCTTCTTGCTTGATGTGTAGCAGATACGGTTGATTGAGGGTGGCACGAATTTTTTCGGCAACGATTCCCGCCTGTGCTGTGGACGTGGTTTTATCCGTATCCAATTCACTCAGCATCACCACAAATTCATCACCACCAATGCGCGCCACAGTATCCATTTCGCGTATGCAGCTTATCAATCGATTGGCCGCCTCAATCAATAGCAAGTCTCCCGCCATATGTCCATGTGTGTCATTCAGAGGTTTGAAATTGTCCAGATCAAGGTATATCACTGCGCCATAGCATCCTTTACGTTTGTTGGCAGACAGGCTCTGGCTTAGCCGGTCATGGAGCAGGCGGCGGTTGGGTAGTCCAGTCAAGGCGTCATAGAACGCAAGATTGCTTATTTCCTCTTCCGCTTGTTTGCGGGCAGTTATATCACTGAAGAGGGAGACATACTCGGTCGTCTTGCCAGTATCGTCCTTGACTGCCGTGATAGTCAGCTCCTTTGGATAAATCTCCCCGTTCTTGCGGCGATCCCAAATCTCACCCGACCAGAAGCCGTACATTAACAAGTGTTGCCACAACCCGATAAAGAACGTCTTGTCGTGTCTTCCGGAACTCAGGGTGCGCGGATTTTTCCCCAATACTTCTTCCGATTTGTAGCCCGTGATGTCCTGAAATGCCTGATTGACGCGGATGATCTTCGCATTGGCATCAGTGATCATGATGGCCTCATGTGTCTCAAAAGCCGCCGCTGCGACTCGCAGATGCTCGTCCGCCAATTTGCGCGCAGTGATATCGGTGCGCATGGAGATATATTGGGTAGGTTTGCCGTTCTCGTCCATATAGGGAACGATGGTGGTCGCCACCCAATACAGATGCCCGTCTTTGGCCTTATTGCAGATTTCGCCATGCCACACCTTGCCTGCCGCGATCGTGCGATACATCTCGCGGAAGAACTCCGTTGACTGCACACCTGATTTCAGTAAGCGGTGATTCTGCCCAATTAGTTCTTCGATCGCGTAACCGCTTATCTCGGCGAATTGGTTATTGGCATAGGTGATCGTACCTTGCACATCGGCAGTGCCGACAATGGCGTGCTGATCCAAGGCAAACTTTTGATACTTCAGTTCTTTCAGCGCATCCCTGATGGATCTCTGCCAAGTGACAACGGCACGATCCGTTCGGCGAACAGAAAAGAACAGCGCAACATATAGTGTGCAGAAGGAGCCAAACACAATCAGGGCAATTGAGATGGTTTTTGCATTGATGCGACCCATGATCGGGGTGACGTCAGCATTAATTTCAATAACACCTGTTTGTTTCCCGTCATGGGTAAGTGGCATATATAAGACGGAAATGTACCGATCGTGCAGCGTTCCCGCTGCACTTGGTAGCGAATTACGAAATTCTACTTGGCTCATCATGTTGCCTTGCAGCGCTTTGGCAAGCCCAACCGAATACTGGGGTTTGCCGATTTCTTCATTGATAGAGGAGTAGAGGGTTACCCCGGATAGGTCATATATCTTCAGTTTGACGAATCGGTGTTCTGGAATATTTCCCGGCGCCGCAGAGAGCACATTGGAATTCAGTTTCATGCGCAAGTCTTGGGCATCGAAGCCATTGGTGGCGATCCCGGAATTCTTGAGTTGAGCGTCCAGCAGATGGTTGATGTGCAGCGCAGTTTTTTCGCTCTGGTGTGCGGCTATTTCCTCGTGTTCGACAAATTGATCCTGCCGGTACAGAGAGACCAGGATGAAGGCGGTGAGAAGCATTGCCGCCATGCTTGTGATCGAGAAACGCCGCAGCAGCGTGAATTTCTCATTCGAGAATGGGGGGGCGCTTGAATTCGGAATTTGGTTTATTGCTTGCACAGGTTTCAGCATTTGCGCTCCAAAATACATAGTGCGGGCAAACACTGAATGTTCAGCAATCCCGCTGACCTGTTTGACGAAACCGAGGTCCGGTGATTTTGCGTCACCGCCTTTCGACGGTTTTGCCCTTTTGAGTCGGGGCAGACCCTATCACGCAAAGACGCAAATGCATATATGCCAAAATATATAGGCCGCGGCCTATTACTTAAACAAATCAAGGGTAATTGGGCGTGGCTGACTTGCCTCTTTTTAAAACAGTCGGATCAGACGGGGCAGCAGATCCCTGCCTACTCCCACTCCAAAAGCGGAAATATGCGCGCCACGTTGCGGCGGTTGGTAGCGTCGAACAGCAACCATTTCCCTTGCTCCGATTGTGCAGCGGTGATGATAGTTTCTTCCATGCTGCGGCCTTGTTTGATCTTCCATGCTGCGGCCTTGTTTGATCGCGTTGCGCACGTCGGTCAGCAGGGTCGTTAGGTAGCGCCTCTCATCATCCAATGCCGCACCTCCGTTCGCGGTGACCGCACCATGTCCGGGTACGGTGCGTGTCGCTTTGACTTCTCGCAGCTGTTCGATGACGTCTAACCATGCGGGCACATCACCATCGACCGAAGGTGTGCGTTCTATGAATAACAGATCTCCCGTCCACAGCGTATTGCTGGCCGTGTCGAACACGCCGAGATCGGAAGGGCTGTGCGCAACCGGGTAAGCGGTCAATCGCAGCGTACGTCCACCTAAGTCGAGTTCGTGGGTTGCGCTGACGGCGAGGCTGGGAGGTATCAATTCAGTGCCAGCAGCATCTGCACCGACCCATTCGGTCTGATTGTGCAGATAGATTTCTTTACGTTGCGCCATCGTCTCCGCTAGTTTGCTGTGTCCTACAAAGACAGGATGATCTTGTTTGAACGCGGCATTTCCTAGCGCGTGATCTGGGTGAACATGCGTATTGATGACATATAGGATGGGCTTTTTGGTAATTTTGCGTATTGATTTGCGTAGCTGCGAACCTACCGCGGGTGAACCACCCGTGTCGATGACAGCAACGCCATTGTTCCCTATAACGAAGCTGATGTTGCAGATGTCGCCACCGTAATGTGGGGCGAGGTCTTTATGCTGACCGTGATGAAGGTACACTCCGGGCGCGATTTTTTCCACCGAGAAGGGAGCGGCAAAGGCAAGGGCTGGAAGCAGGGCGAACAATGCGATGAGGGATTTGGTCATATATTGCCTTTCAGAGGTCAGCCTGCGCTTAGATACGCGTCTCAGGGGAGTGTGCTGAGTGCGCTCACACGATCCAGATAGCGCGCGCGATAAAGGAGGCGCGGGTTGTTTGGGTCATCAGTGAAAGCAGAGCGGTCGTGCAGCACGTTGTTGCAAAGCAGCCCCATACCAGCTTCCATCTTCAGTTGGTGAATGTGCGCAGAGTCCGAATCAAGTATCTGTTCGAGTTGGGCGACGGCAGCTAACGTATTTGCATCCTGCTTCCATTCGATACTACGGGTGCGTGCGGTATAGCGCATATGAAGATTGCCCGCGGCATCTTGTGAGAACACGGGGCCAGTCTGTGCTTCGCGCACACCATCGAATTCATCGACCCGTGCGGGGATGGTCATCACATCTGGAACCGAAAGGGCGCGGATGAAATCCGGATTCGTATCGCGCAACATCATATAGGCGATCTCGTGGTCCATCACGCGGTTCTCGCCGCCGTTGCCGGCGTTCTGCGCGCAGTGCAGCACCATACCGCGTATCTGTCTTTGCGGCGGGTTGTACGGATTGCTGACGGCGATGCGCGAGATGCCGTGTTTATCCGCCAGCCAGTTGGCATCCAAACGGAGGAGTCCGAACTGTGCGCCAAAATCGCGCAACATACGTTCATCCATTGTCACATCACTGGCATAGATGGCCATGTTGCAGTGATGGCAGCGATTGAATAATGCATTGCGCTCGGATTCGGTTACGCGTGTGGGATCTTTGATCTCTACGACCAGTTCGTTGGTCTCCACGATAGCGAGAGCGAGCTTCTTGTCGCGCCAGCGAAGATAGGAATCTGTATCACCGAGATCCAAGGGGACAATCATTTTAATCCCCACTCGTCGAGGCGCGGCGACGTGGCTGGCGAGGTTCACTTTCCAGCAAATTACGGAACGTCTTTTCCAGCATCTCGACCGCTTCGGGTGCTTCGATGCTCATCATCTGATCGATGATCCACCAACTATCCTTGTCGTCCATCACTTGCTCCATGCAGAAGGCGAGATAGCGCGTGAAGGAGAAATCGGGTCCCGACTCACCATAGCCGAATTCGGCGTACTCATCGAAGCGCTGGTTGAGGCGGTCGATGAAACGACGTTTGCAATCAGTCAGTTCGCCGCTCAATAAGCGGCTCTCGTTCTCTGCGTGGGTCTCCGCAATGCGGTTCGCCAAGGTCGAGGTGAAAGTGAACCGGTCTTCTGCAGACAAGCGTCTATATGCGATGCGATCGGCGACTTGGACCTGGAACAGCAGGAACTCGGTAAGAAAGGCAAAATATTGAGGACCGACCGCGATCTCGAACTTCGCATTGCGCGTGTTCTTCAGCGCATTGTCGGCGATACGGTAGATGACGAAAGACAACGCCCCAGCGAGTTCTGCTGGGGTGTGTTCGCGTCCGGATTTGAACCAACTGCTTTTGATGCGCAATGTCAGCCTTTACGAATGTAGAACTGATGCACGCCGATGGAAATCTCGACCGTATCCAACAAAGTCATACCCGTTGCAGAGGCCCATCCAGTGATGTCGGATTGCACGCCCGGGCAATCGCTGGTCAGCTTCAAAACTTCGCCGGTTTGCATGCCGTTGAGCAATTTTTTCGCCTCAACGATGGGGCCGGGACAAACTGCACCCCGGATATCCAGTTCGACATTGACCTTGGGGAGCTTTGCATTCGTGCCTTTTTGAATGTAATAGCCAAATCCGCCTTCAGGCATCTTTTCGCTCTTGAGAATCTGGTTTCCAGTGTGTTGCGCCCAAGTGAACAAGTCATCTTGCGTGCCGGGGCAGTCAGATATCAACAACAAGACTTGCCCGGCGGCCAATTCATCGACCATGCGCTTTGCGCCGATGAGCGGCTTGGGGCAGGAAAGCCCCTTCATGTCGATCACCATGTTGACCATTTCCATATTCATTCGATTCTCCTTAATCAGGATGGCAATGCCATCGCTAATGATAATCCTTTGCCGCCATCGCTAACTTAGTAACCGCCCTTGCCTTTGGGTTGAGGCAGCCCTGCCACTTTTGCCGCCTGTTTTGCGGGGCCGACAGGGAACAGGTCGTACAGGTCTTTGCTCTCGGCTTCCGGCCAAAATTCATTGACCCCTTTTAGCATGTTGCGGAAATTGGGCGTATGACCTTCGTCGCGGAATTGAGCGCGCATGTAGTTGATGACCTCCCAGTGTCTGGGGGTGAGTTCTATACCTTCAGCCGCAGCGATGACGTTCACCACTTCTTCGCTCAAATCCGCTTCGATCAAATAACCTTCTGCATCGGTCTCAAGTTCGTTGCCTGCTACTGTGTAACTCATTGCACTTCCTCCATTCAAAGAAACCCCACGCTGCCATCAGTCCAGATCTGAGATGGCTTTGTAGGGAACAAAAATACCGCATCCGTAGCGACGGTCGGCACCCAAACCAATGTATTGCAAGCGTAGTGAGGCGTCCGGCTTGAGGTCGTGGATGACCAAGCTGTAGCCGTGGATCGTGCGATCCGGTGCTTCAATGCGGTTACGCATGCCGCAAATGAGTTTTCCCAAAACACCCAGCTCGGCCAGGCGTGCAGCCACTTCTTGCAGGAACACGGTCTCATCCTCATGGCCGGTCACCAAGTGAGCGTGCAGGGTGGGGTAAGGCTGTATCTGGCGTAACTTGCCAGCGCCGAGCTGTAGCGTTGCGTCGTCGACCTCAAGTGCTTTGCCGGCAAGCTGCTCGATAGAAGTCGCGAAGCGGGCCGGTACGCGCAGCACCAGCTTGGCGCGTTTGGGTATCAACATGCCCCCCGCGCTGTTGGACGTTTTGATCGGGAGCACGCCGATCATGTCATCCTCTTCCAGCGTGGGTGCGTGACGAGCCAAGGCACCCCAGAGTGCGAAAGGATAGGCAGCCGGCAGTGTCTCGCCACTGATGTCGAAGACGGCATCAATCATTTCTGAGACGGTGTTAGTCATGGGATCCGGTTTCTTGGCCAGCCGCCCAGTCTTGCATATCTTGCGCCCACAGCTTGGCGGTGGCGGGGTCGATGTCGAAGATGGTGAATCGCTTCCCCTCGCGGATGCGGATACGCAACAGGCTCATACCGCCTTCGGCATGGTCGATCTGTTGTAGCTCGATCTCTTGCGATCCCAGGGGAACTTTGAATTTTGACAATGCAACGATTTCAGCCATAGTTGTTCACTGTGAGCATTAATGTGGGACGGGAGTCTATCCCCAATCGAACCGAGTTTGAAATACTACTCGGGGACGGATTGATACCACCCGTAAGGGTTATGAAAAATACCCGCTACGGGTGATGGTTAGCTGGAGTGATGCCCCGTAGTATGCGCATCCATCAAGAAATTGGGCGCACTGAGTTGCGTTGATGGTAGAGCCCAACCGAACACCGTTTGAATCACTAATTCCCGTCTGTGCCGGGTCATTGAAACTAGTTGTTGGCGAACCGACTGAAAGGAAAGATTATGGCGAAGAAGATGCATGATACCCCCAACCTCGATCAACTTGAGGATGGTCCATGGCCAAGTTTTGTGACCGGATTGAAAGATCTGGCCAAGGAGAAGGACTATGTCGTTGATCTGTTGGGTCAGTTGGAAGAATCCTACAAGACCAAAAAAGGTTACTGGAAGGGCGGTACGGTCGGTGTATTCGGTTACGGCGGCGGTGTCATCCCTCGTTTTACCGAGTTGAAGAACGCGGACGGTACGCCAAAATTCAAAGACGCAGCTGAGTTCCACACTTTGCGCGTCATGCCACCACCTGGCATGCACTACGACACAGGTACATTGCGTCAATTCTGTGATATCTGGGAAAAGCATGGCTCCGGCCTGATCGCGTTCCACGGCCAGTCCGGCGACATCATGTTCCAAGGCGCGACGACTGAGAATGTGCAAAAGGCGTTCGATGAGATCAATGAGATGGGATTCGACCTGGGTGGCGCAGGTCCTGCGGTACGTACTTCCATGTCATGCGTGGGTGCGGCACGTTGCGAGCAATCCTGCTACGACGAAGCACAGGCGCATCGTGCAGTATTGAACACATTCCTGGACGATATCCATCGTCCATCGCTGCCTTACAAATTCAAATTCAAGTTCTCTGGCTGCCCTAACGATTGTATGAACTCGATACAACGTTCCGACATGGCGGTGATCGGCACCTGGCGTGACAACATCCGTACTGACGAAACATTGGCTAAGAAATGGTTCGCCAAGCATGGCATGGATGAGTTGGTGAATGACGTGGTGGCACGTTGCCCGACTAAGACCTTTCAGTTGAAAGAAATCAAAAACGTCAAAAAATCCGACAGCATCTCCAGCGTTGCCGTGAGTGATACGCATGCGATTGAGATCGACAACCGTGACTGCGTGCGTTGTATGCATTGCATCAACGTAATGACGGGAGCCTTGTCTCCAGGTAAGGATAAGGGCGCGTCGATTCTGGTGGGCGGCAAGAGCCATCTGAAGATTGGCGGTTTGTTGGGTACCGTGATCATCCCGTTCATGAAATTGGACACTGAAGAAGACGTCGAGAAGTTGGTCGACTTCGCACAGCGCACCATCGACTTCTTTGCCGAGAACGCATTGGAGCACGAGCGCACCGGCGAGATGATCGAGCGTATCGGTCTGTCCAACTTCCTTGAGGCGATGGAGATCGAAGCTGATCCAGCCATGGTCAACTCGCCACGTATGAATCCATACGTGCGTACGGATGGTTGGGAAGCCGAAGTTGCTAAGATCAATGCTAAGAAGCAAGCTGCCTGAGGAGAATAGAGAATGAACCAAGCTGTTGCTGCTGCACCCGTCGCTAAACGCAAGCCTAAAGAGACTGGCGTTCCTGATAACAAGAAATATCTTCATCCATTGATGGTGAAGAACTACGGTAACTGGAAATACCACGACCGTCCTCGTCCGGGCGTGTTGCACCATGTGGCGCATTCTGGTGATGAGATCTGGTCCGTGCGTGCGGGTACCGCGCGTCAGATGGATATCTTCACGATTCGCAAGTTGTGCGATATCGCCGATAAATTCGCCGAAGGCCGTGTGCGCTTCACTATCCGTTCCAACATCGAATTCATGGTGTCGGATGCGAAGAAAGTAGATCCGTTGATCGCTGAATTGGGCAAACATGGCTTCCCAGTTGGCGGTACGGGTAACTCAGTGACGATGATCGCACATACTCAAGGTTGGTTGCATTGCGACATTCCTGGTACGGATGCTTCCGGTGTGGTGAAAGCCTTGATGGATGAGCTGCACGAAGAATTCATTCGTGAAGAAATGCCTAACCGCGTTCACCTCTCGACTTCCTGCTGCGAGATCAACTGTGGTGGGCAGGCTGACTTGGCCATCATCGTGCAACACACCAAACCACCTGTCATCAACCATGATCTGGTTGCCAATGTGTGCGAGCGTCCAACGGTAGTGGCGCGTTGCCCAGTTGCGGCGATCCGTCCTGCGATGGTGAATGGCAAGCCTTCTCTTGAGATCGACGAATCCAAATGTATGTGCTGCGGTGCTTGCTACCCACCATGCCCTCCGATGCAGATCAATGATCCAGAGAATTCCAAGCTGGCGATCTGGGTCGGCGGTAAGAACTCCAACGCGCGTGGCAAGCCGACCTTCATGAAGATGGTCGCTTCCGGATTGCCAAACAATGCACCGCGTTGGCCCGAAGTGGCTGAGGTTGTGAAGAACATCCTGTCGGTATACAAGGAAGATGCACGCCCATGGGAGCGTTTGGCGGATTGGATCGATCGTATCGGTTGGCCGCGTTTCTTTGAAAAGACCGGTCTGCCGTTCACCAAGTATCTGATTGATGACTGGCGCGGTTCGCGCGCGAACCTCAACTCGTCCACCCACATCCGTTTCTAAAAAGGGCGTAGGCAATGAAATTTGGAATCGTAGTCAACGAAGGGCCATATCAGCATCAGGCAAGCGATTCTGCTTACCTGTTTGCTAAAGCGGCTATCGCCAAAGGGCATGAAGTGTGGCGCGTGTTCTTCTACCACGATGGTGTGAACAACGCATCCAAGCTGACCGAGCCGCCGCAGGATGACCGCAATATCGTGAACCGCTGGACCAAGTTGGCTGAAGAACACAAGGTCGATTTGGTGGTGTGTGTGGCAGCGGCGATGCGCCGTGGCATACGTGAAGAGAATTTGGCGGCGGGCTTTCGTATTTCCGGTCTCGGCCAGTTGGTTGAAGCCGGTACGAAATGTGATCGTCTGATCACGTTCGGCGATTAAGGAGAGACGAGATGAGCGAAGGTGCTGTAAAAAAATTCATGTTCGTCAATCGCAAGGCGCCGTATGGAACGATCTATGCCTTGGAGTCATTGGAGGTGGTGCTAATCACTGCCGCTTTTGACCAGGATGTCTCGTTGGTCTTTATGGATGACGGCGTCTATCAATTGAAGAAGGGTCAACAGACCAAAGGCATCGAGACCAAGAACTTTTCGCCTACCTACCGTGCATTGGAAGGTTATGACATCGAGAAGTTGTATGTCGAGAAGGAATCTTTGGAAGCGCGCGGTCTGAGCGAAGATGATCTGCTGGTGGATGTCACCGTGCTGGGGCGTGCAGAGATGGGCGCATTGATGAACGAACAAGACGTTGTCTTGAGTTTCTAAGGGGGCGCAATGTTACATATCATCAATAAATCTCCCCTCAGCAATGATTCATTGGGGAGCTGTTTGCGGGTCGCTGCTCCTGGCGATATTTTACTGACTGAAGATGCAGTATATGCTGCGACTGTCGGCAACGCTTTCGAAGGAAAGTTGCGCGAGGCGATGGGGCGTTTCAAGGTCTATGTCCTGCAAGCTGACTGGGATGCGCGAGGCCTCGGCGATCGTCGTATCGAAGGCGTGTCGGCAGTGGATCACGGTGGTTTCGTCGATCTGACTATCAGTAACAACTGTTGCCAATCTTGGCTGTAAGTAGCATCAATTTTTGGGAGAACTAGCATGGCGAATATCGAAGTAGGCGGCAAATCATACGAGACAGACGAAGAAGGTTACTTGGTCAATTTGGCTGAGTGGAATCCAGAAGTCGGTGTTTATCTGGCCGGTACAGAAAGTGTCGACTTGACCGACCAACATTGGGAAGTCATCAACTTCCTGCGCGAGTATTTCGAGGAATATCAGATCGCTCCAGCGGTTCGCGTGTTGACCAAGGCGATTGGCAAGAAACTGGGCCCTGAGAAAGGTACCAGCGAGTATCTCTATGGTTTGTTCCCGTACGGTCCAGGCAAGCAAGCTTGCAAGATCGCTGGATTACCTAAGCCAACTGGCTGCGTTTGATCTAGCTTAAGGATAGGGCACATTCATGGCGAGCGTCGTTTTCGGAGTTGTGTTTTACCTCGCCACCCTTCTTTTTGTGGTGGGTGTGCTCTATCGAATCAATACCTACGCTAGAACACCAGCGCCACTGAAGATACCCACCACGCCTGCGCCCATCACCAAGGGCGGCGTGGTGTTGCGTATAACGCGCGAAGTGGTGTTCTTCGAAAGTCTGTTCAAGGCCAATCTATGGACTTGGGCTGCGGGTTGGTTGTTCCATGCGGGTTTGGCTTTAGTGACACTGCGTCACTTGCGTTACTTTACCGACCCTGTATGGGGTTGGATCGCATTCATCCAACCATTCGGTATCTATGCAGGTATCGCGATGTTGTTGGGCTTGTGTGGATTGTGGGCGCGGCGTTTGTTTGTCGAGCGCATTCGTTACATCTCCACCCCCTCTGATCATTTGATGTTGGTGCTGCTAATTGGCATAGCCGCTTCCGGCTTGCTGATGAAGTTCGCAGCGCATACGGATGTGATCGCAGTAAAGGGTTTTTTCATCGGCTTGATGCATCTGAGCATCCTGACGCTTCCGGCTGATTTGTTGTTGATCGTGCATCTATCGTTGGTTGTGACACTCCTGGTCGTGTTTCCCTTCAGCAAATTGCTGCACGCACCAGGGGTCTTTTTTTCGCCAACGCGGAATCAGACCGACAATCCGCGCGAGAAACGCCATCTGAGTGCTTGGGCTGCCAAGTTGGAATCGGAGAAATAGCATGGCGGATATAACAGCACCAGCCTATCGCATCATCCCCATCGTGCCGAAATTGATTCCGGGTGCGATGGCAGGGAAGGGACCTTTCGTTGCCAGCGACAAGATCAACGAGGCCATCGGCTTTCCTGGGCAGTTGGTTGAAGATTGGCACGACAAGGCTATCGCCAAGATGGGCGAGTTGTTGTCCAAGTACCGTTCGCTCAAGGTGTATATGGATGCCTGTGTGCACTGCGGTGCATGCTCGGACAAATGCCATTACTTCATCGGCACGCAAGATCCCAAGAACATGCCTGTCGCGCGTCAAGATCTGATGCGCAGCGTTTATCGTCGCTATTTCACTTTACCGGGCAAGCTCTTCCCATGGTTGGTCGGTGCGCGTGATTTGACGCGTGAAGTGTTGGACGAGTGGTACAACTATTTCAACCAATGCTCGGAATGCCGCCGCTGCTCCGTATTCTGTCCCTATGGCATCGACACCGCCGAAGTCACCATGGCGGCGAGAGAGATCCTCGATTCCGTCGGATACGGTCAGAAATATTCCAATGAGATCATTGGCAAGGTCCACAGGATCGGCAACAACCTTGGCCTTCCGGCTCCTGCGTTGCTGGATACCTTGACAGGATTGGAAGAGGACGTCAAAGAAGCGACAGGTATCGATGTGCTATTCCCCATCGATGTGAAAGGTGCGGAAGTCTTGCTCATCACTCCCTCGGCAGATTTCTTTGCGGAGCCCCATATTGATAGTCTGATCGGTTACGCCAAAGTCTTCCACGCGACCGGTACCAGTTGGACGCTGTCTTCTATGTCGTCAGAGGCGGGCAATTTCGGCATGTTCATCGGTAACTACGACCAGTTGCGCGCGATTGCGATGCGCATTCGTCAAGCGGCTTTAGAACTTGGGGTGAAGCGTATCGTGATCGGTGAGTGCGGCCATGCGTGGCGTGTTGCCTACAGCTTTTTGAATACACTGACCGGCATCGGTGATGGAGCGGATGCAAACGACCGCTTTGCCCAGATGTTGCAGAAACAACTGGATCATCGCTACAAGCAGCCTTCGCACATCTGCGAATTCACTTGGGACATGATCCAAGATGAACGCTTGAGCTTCGACAAGTCGAAGAACGACAAACACATCATCACTTTCCACGATTCTTGCAACGTGGCGCGCGGTTCGCGCATGGGAGATTACGCGGGCGGGCAGTTCGAGATTCCGCGCAATATCATCAAAGCGTGTGCCAACAATTTTGTGGAAATGGATCCGCGTACCACGCGTGTTGACGGATGACTTGCTCGATCTGCGCGTCAAAGGCGCACTGCCGCGCATGGAAGTGTTGCAACAGGTAAAGGATGAGCATGGCGTGAATTTCATGGCGACGATCTGCGCGATCTGCAAGGCGCAGTTCACCAAGGTTTTACCCATATACGGATTTGATAGAAGAATGGTCGGCGGGGTGCACCAGCTGGTCAGCAATGCAATTATTCTTGGCGAAGATAAATAATTCACTGGAGGCAACATGTCTGAAACAACAGTAACCCCGCAAAACATTACGTTCCGCCGCTACAAAGATGGCGACAGCAAAGTCAAACGTTGGAACGAGCAGATCTTCCAGGCCAGCTACACGCATAAGTGTCCGACCTATGTTCAGTCGACACCCCCATGCCAAGGCAGTTGTCCAGCGGGTGAAGATATTCGCGGTTACTTGTCCATCGTACGTGGAACTGAAAAGCCACCTGTGGGTGCTGACGGAAAGCCGACCATGCCTTGGCAAGAATATGCATGGCGTCGTTTGACTGAAGCGAATCCATTTCCTTCAGTGATGGGGCGAGTATGCCCGGCACCGTGCGAAACAGGATGTAACCGCAATGCCTTGGAAGATCACGTGGGCATCAATTCGGTCGAGCATTTCCTCGGCGAATATGCGATTACGAATAAATTGGGATTCAGCACTAAGGCTGCGCCTTCAGGTAAAAAAGTGGCTGTCATCGGCGGTGGACCAGCGAGCTTGTCCTGCGCTTACCAGCTTACGCTGAAAGGTCATGAAGTGACCGTGTTCGACGACCACGAACATCTGGGCGGCATGATGCGTTACGGCATCCCCGGTTTCCGTACACCGCGTGAAGTGCTGGATGCTGAGATTCAGCGCATCATCGATCTGGGTGTGAAGACCCGTATGAACTGCCGTATCGGTACTGACATCTCGCTGGAACAAATCCGTAAGGACTTCGATGCGGTGTTCCTCGGCATGGGCGCACAGGCGGGTCGTGCGTTGCCGCTGGCGGATAGTGCTGCACCTAACGTGGTGACGGCGACGGCCTTCCTAAAAGCATTCAACGATGGTCGTTTGCAACATGTGGGCAAGCGTGTCGTGGTCGTGGGCGGTGGCGATACCTCTATTGACGTTGCGACCGTTGCACGTCGTTTGGGTCACTTGGAAAGTTCTACGCCTACTGACTTCGAACAAGCTATCACAGGTCAGATGGCACATGATGTGGCCGAAGTTTCTGTGAAGCAGGGGGCTAATGTAACGCTCACGTCAATCTTTAATATCGACAAGATGCAAGCGAACAAGCACGAGATCGAGCAAGCGTTAGCGGAGGGTATCGCGATTCGCGGTAGCTTGGCTCCAGTGGCTATCGTTCGCGGTGCGGATGGACGTGCAACAGCGTTGCGCGTGATCCAGTGCGAGGCAAAGTTCGTAGGCGGCAAGCTGGAGATCAAGAACATCGAGGGTACGGAACAAGACATCCCTGCAGATCTGATCGTGTCAGCGATCGGTCAGGCTGTCGATTTTACCGGCTTGGAAGAGTTCAATAATGGCAAGGGTGCGGTCAGCACCGATAAGAACTATCTGGTCGCAGGGCAAAAAGGCGTGTTTGCGGGGGGGGACATCATTCGTCCCCATTTGCTAACCACTGCGATCGGTCACGGTTCTATCGCCGCCGATGGGATAGATAATTACTTGAATGGGTTGGATATCGAGAAACGTCCCAAGATCGATGCTCATCAATTCGACTTGATGCGCAAGATGATGGAAAAAGGTCTGGAAGTTAAGGACACACATGAGCCATTGCGCGGAACAGACAAGTCTAATGTGGCGATTCATAACTTCGATGATCGTTCGGACCGCTATGTCATTCCGCACGACAAGTTATTCATGGGGCATTTCTCTATCGTGGCGCGCAACAAGCGCAACGTGGTCACCCTGAATGAACAAGAGGCACTGGGTAACTTTGATGATCGTTTGGGTGTGTTGCTGCAAGAACAAGCGGTGGCCGAAGCCAAACGTTGTATGAGTTGCGGTATGTGCTTCGAGTGTGACAATTGCGTCATGTATTGCCCACAAACCGCTGTGTTCCGTGTGCCCAAAGCCAAGGCGACACTGGGACGCTATGTGGATACCGACTACAACAAGTGTATCGGCTGCCATATCTGTGCAGATGTATGTCCTACTGGCTATATTCAAATGGGCTTGGGTGAGTGATGAAGCGCCTCGTATTGCTGCTCTTGTGTCTCTGTGTTCCCGCGGTATGGGCGACGGAGTCGAGTCTGCCTAAAATCGACATCGGCAAGGGCGGCGAGTGTGTGAAAGATGTGCAGTGGATGCGCAAGAATCACATGCACCTGCTGGTACACCAACGTGACGAAACAGTGCTTAAGGGTGTGCGTGAAGTAAAGAATAGCCTTAAGAACTGTATCGAATGCCACGCCAGCATCAAAGACGATAGCGTCATCGCGCGCGAAGACAGCTTTTGCGTGGCCTGCCACAAATACGAAGCGGTAAAACTGGATTGTTTTGAATGTCATTCGGGTGTGCGCAAGAGTGCATGGCTGAAGAGGAATGCCAAATGAGCGACATCAATCTTCAGCGCAGGAACTTCTTGAAGACAGCAGCAGGTGCGGCGATGGTCACCGTGGCACCGGGCATGTTGTTGTTTGATGTCGCCCATGGCAATCCCCAATCAGTCGGCAAAGTACGCTGGGGCATGCTCATCGACACCGCCGCTTGTGTGCCGGGATGCAATGACTGCGTGACAGCCTGCAACAAAGAGAACGGCTTATCAGGCGGCACTGCTGCAACTGATTCTCAATGGATACGCAAGATCGAGATCAAGGACATCAGCAGCGGACGCGAGGTATCGTTGCCGATGATGTGCCAGCATTGCGAAAGTCCCCCCTGTGTCGATGTGTGTCCAACGGGGGCTTCGTTCAAGCGAGTTGACGGCATCGTGCTGGTGGACAAACATCGTTGTATCGGTTGTCGCTACTGCATGATGGCGTGTCCTTATAAGGCACGTTCTTTCGTACATGAACCTTTGCAAGACCAGAATCCGGATGTCCCGCGTGGCAAAGGGACGGTCGAGAGTTGCACCCTATGTGTCCATCGCATCGATCAAGGCGGGCAACCGGCCTGTGCAGAAGCGTGTGCCAATAAGGTGATTCTGTTCGGTGATCTGAATGATCCTGAGAGTGCAATTGCGAAGAAGGTGAAATCGGTTGTCTCTACGCAAATACGTGCCGACTTGAAATTAAATCCAGGTGTGCGTTACCAAGGATTATGAACATGGCCAGTTATTCCATACCTCAGTTAAGAAGCCATCTCTTCTATGTACTCATGGCAGTGGCCGGGTCCATCGTGCTTGCCGCCATGTTTTCCGTGCATTCGATGGAGCAGCATGGCCACATCATCACCGGCATGAACAACCAGATCGTTTGGGGTATGCCGCACGTGTTCGCCATTTTTCTGATCGTTGCGGCATCCGGTGTGCTCAATGTCTCATCCATTGGTTCGGTGTTCAACAAACCAGCCTATAAGGTGCGCGCACCACTGGCAGGTTTGCTGTCCATCGCCATGCTGGCGGGCGGATTGACCGTGTTGATGCTGGATCTGGGCAGGCCCGATCGCATCATCGTGGCCGCCACCAACTTCAATCCGACTTCAGTGTTCGCATGGAACATCGTGCTTTACTCGGGCATGTTCGCGGCGGTTGCCGTATATCTGTGGACGCTGATGGAGCAACGCATGAATTCGTGGTCCAAGCCGGCCGGATTTGCCGTGTTCATTTGGCGCTTTGTGTTGACCACGGGTACGGGTGTCATTTTTTCCTTCCTGGTCGCGCGCCAGGCTTACGGTTCGGCGATCCTGCCACCGATGTTCATTGTGATCTCCTTCGCTTGGGGGTTGGCCGTGTTCCACATCGTGCAAGCGGCGATCTATGAGTGGAACGGAAAACACCTGGACGAATATGTACAGAAACGCATGCGCAACCTGATGGGGGTGTTCGTTATTGCCTCTCTTTATTTTGTGGCGACCTATCACCTTACCAATCTTTATTTTGCGCGCCAGACCGAGTTCGAGCGCTTCATTCTGGTGGAAGGCGGAATCTATCCGAAGTTGTTCTGGATCGGTTACGTCCTGCTGGGGAATGTGCTGCCATTGCTGCTCATCTACCTACCCGCACTCGATAGATTCAAGCGCATCCCCATCGCGTCATTACTCATCATTCTGGGTGGATTTTGCCTGCTCTATGTGTTCATCATCGGTGGACAGGCTTTTCCCTTGGACATCTTTCCGGGCTACTCTGTAAGCAGTAGTTTTGCAGACGGAGAGATTGGAACTTATCAACCCTCGTTACCCGAAATACTATTGGGATTGGGGGGGGTAGGCGTTGCATTCCTTATCTCGGCTATTGGTATTCGCGTGCTGGATTTCGTACCACGCGAATTACCTAAGAAATAGTCTTTCTTCCTTTTCGATGATCGTCTTCTGGTGAGGTTGCAAAAAATGGGCAACCGCTTTCTAGTCTCCGCAGCTCACAAATCCTCTGGCAAGACCATGGTCAGTATCGGTCTGTGCGCTGCACTGACGGCGCGCGGCCATTCTGTGCAACCGTTCAAAAAAGGCCCCGATTACATCGATCCGATGTGGTTGTCGCAAGCCGCCGGAAATGCCTGCCGCAACCTTGATCTGTACCTGATGGAACGCGACGATATCGTCGCCACCTTCGCGCGTCACAGCGCGGAAGTGAAT
Organism: Gallionellaceae bacterium; assembly: GCA_006218055.1. Lineage (GTDB taxonomy): Bacteria > Pseudomonadota > Gammaproteobacteria > Burkholderiales > Gallionellaceae > Sideroxyarcus. The sequence goes on along the minus strand of VBWD01000027.1, from coordinate 9,958 downwards.
CTGGTCGAGGGAAACAAGGGTTTGTATGACGGTCTTGCTCTGGATGGCAGCAACAGCAATGCTGCCTTGGCCAAGATGCTCGACCTGCCCGTGATGCTGGTGATCGATGCGCGCGGCATGACGCGCGGTATCGCGCCGCTGATTCTGGGTTATCAGGCTTTTGACAAGGATATCCGCATCGCCGGTGTCATCCTCAACAACCTCGGCGGGAAACGCCATGAATCCAAGCTTAGACAAGTCATCGAGCACTACACTGATGTGCCGGTCATCGGTGCGATCCAGCATGACGAACGCTTGAGCATCGTAGAGCGACATCTGGGCTTGATGCCCAGCAACGAATCACATGTCGCCAGTTCCAAGATTAAGCAGATCGGCGAGGCGATCGCGGAGCAGGTCGATCTGGACAAGTTGCTCGCCCTGTCACAGAGAGTGCCGCTGACTATCCCGCACACGGCGCACATCAGTCCATTGCCGCTAGCGGACAAAGTTCGCATCGCCATCGCACGCGATCGTTCCTTCGGTTTCTATTACGCAGATGACCTGGATGCACTAGAAGCGGCAGGTGCTGAGCTGGTTCCATTTGACACATTGCGTGATGCACACCTACCGCAAGTGGATGGCATGTATATCGGCGGCGGTTTCCCCGAGACCTGCGCCGCAGAATTGGAAGCTAATATCAGTTTGCGCGGGGAGATCAAACAAGCAATCGAAGGCGGCTTGCCAGCCTATGTGGAGTGCGGCGGATTGATGTATCTGTCGCGCAGCATTGATTATCAAGGACGAAGTTATGAGATGGTCGGTGCGATCCCCGGCGACGTGAAGATGCACGCCAAGCCTATCGGCCGCGGGTATGTTCACCTGAAAGAAGACGAGGCGCATCCGTGGCCGCGCCCGAATACACCGGCGAAACAGATCAAGGCGCACGAGTTCCACTATTCGAGCCTGCAGAATCTTCCGTCGGACACACGCTTCGCTTACCATGTCGAGCGCGGTTTCGGTATTGACGGAGAACGCGACGGACTCATGCTGCACAATCTGCTGGCCTCGTATACACATTTGCGCACCATCGGCAGTTGTTACTGGGCCACACGCTTCGTTGCTTTCATCCAGCGCCGGCGTGAACAACAACGAAGTATCTCAACCAGATTAAACGAGAAGACACAATGACACTGCAACGCTATCAAGCTGCTATTGCTGCTTTTGACAGAGCCAATGCGCAAGACCCGAATAAAGAGATGGCCGATGGAAAAGAGTATCCCAAGGAGTTGCTGTACGCGCAGCGCATGACTGAGATGCAAGAGCGTTTTGCACCTGGGGCATCTGAAGCCGTAAAGCTGGCCGTGCGCGCTCAGCATATCCAGCGTTGGAAAAGCCCCCGTAGCGACTACCCAATGGATAAGCCAGGTTATATGTTGTGGCGTACCAATCTGTATAAGTTCCATGCGGAGACGGCTGGCAATCTGATGAAAGAAGTGGGTTATGACGACGAGATGGTCGCTCGAGTCAAAGCCATCGTTGGTAAGAAAGAACTCAAGACTAATCCTGAGACGCAGATGATGGAAGACGTGGTCGATCTGGTGTTCATCGAGCATTACATGCTTGCTTTCGCAGGTCAGCATCCAGAGTACGACGAAGCAAAATGGATACTCATCATCAAGAAGACTTGGAACAAGATGTCTTCGAATGCGCACGAGTTCGCTTTGGCAGGCAAGATAAGATTGCCAGAGGCGCTCGTTCCTCTGATTCTGAAAGCGGTGCAATAACATGGATTACTTTCCGGTTTTTCACAAGATCAAAGGCAAGCAATGTCTCGTGGTCGGAGGCGGCTCGGTCGGCTCGCGCAAGGCGGGTGTCTTGCTCGATGCTGGTGCGAAGGTGCGCGTGGTAGCACCGGAAATCGACGATGAGTTGAAGGCACAGCCCAACGTCGAGTCTGTCCTCACCCGTTTCGATGCAAAGTATCTGGACGGGGTGAGTCTTGTCATTGCCGCGACCAACGACCGCGCGGTGAACAAACAAGTTTCCGAATTGGCGCAGGCTCGGAATATTCCGGTGAACGTGGTGGACGATCCAGAACTGTGTTCTTTCATCATGCCTGCCATCCTTGATCGTTCACCTTTGATGGTGGCTTTTTCCAGCGGCGGCGCCTCGCCGGTATTGACGCGCATGATGCGCGGCAAAATGGAGACCATCATTCCGCAGAACTACAGCCGCCTAGCCGCCTTTGCAGAACGCTTCCGTGAGTTGGTCAAAACCAAAGTCACCAATCCTGCCAAGCGCCGCATCTTCTGGGAGAACGCGCTTGACGGTGTGGTCGCCGAAAAGGTTCTAACAGGTGACGAGAGCAGCGCTGAAGCGATGTTGCAGCAGATGTTGGCGAACGAGGACAATATCGTACGCGGCGAGGTGTATCTGGTGGGTGCCGGTCCTGGCGATCCCGATCTGCTGACTTTCCGTGCGCTACGTCTGATGCAGAAGGCCGATGTGGTGGTGTACGACAACCTCGTTTCCAAACCTATCGTGGAGATGACGCGACGCGACGCGGAGCGCATCTTCGTGGGCAAAAAACGTAACGACCACACATTGCAACAGGAAGAGATAAACCAATTGCTGGTACGCCTCGCCAAGGAAGGCAAGCGCGTATTGCGTCTCAAGGGAGGTGACCCGTTCATCTTCGGGCGCGGTGGTGAAGAGATAGAGACACTTGCAGCCGAAGGTATTCCATTTCAAGTCGTGCCTGGAATCACGGCGGCATCGGGGGTGGCCTCCTATGCTGGTATCCCGCTCACACATCGAGACTATGCGCAATCTTGCGTGTTCGTCACGGGTCATCTTAAAGACGGCACGATGAATCTCGATTGGGAGCAACTCGCTCGTCCCAAACAAACAGTGGTGGTGTACATGGGTTTACATGGTTTGGATACCTTGTGCTCCAAACTGGTTGAATATGGTTTGCCTAGCACCACCCCTATTGCCATCGTTCAACAAGGGACGACGCAAAATCAACGCGTCTTTACGGGAACGTTAGCAACGTTGCCCGGTATCGCCGAGCGTGAGAAACCGCAAGCGCCGACTCTGATCATTGTGGGCGGGGTGGTCAGCTTACGTGAGAAGTTGGCTTGGTTCCATCCGCAAGGATAAGTCCCAACAATCCGACACGGACTGGATCGATATAGCAAGGGCGCCTCTATAAATTCAAAGTTCTAAGCAAGACAAGGCGCGAACGAAAAAGTGCGACGCGGCATATATGAAATATGTAAGGAGCAATTTTTTGTGAGCAACGCAGTATTGCGACGAAATTTGGATTTATAGAGGTGCACTCAATATGAGCGATCTATTAAGTCTGAACCGTGCAGCCCGATTGGTAGGCGTAAATCGCGCCGATCTGCAAAAAAAGGTTCAAAGCGGGGAGATGAGTTCCTTCGATGGCAAGGTCACCATCTCGCAGTTGTTGCTGTGTTTTCCGGATGCGCAGTTGGAAGATACCGCGGAGCTAAAGCGAATCTCGCAGATCAAGGAACGTGCATTCGGGAAGCGTGTATTTGAACGTGCTTTGCCGGATGCAGAGGTGCTTGCCGCACGTATCACAGAGCTGAGCAAGACCTTGGCGAATAGCCAGATGCAGTTAAAACAGTTCAATGCCTTGCTTGTAAAGTTGTGGGACAAATTCGGTGAGTTGGAAGGACAGTGCGACGGTGAATCACGCGCCAGAATGGAGAGTCTGAAATGTTGGATAAAGCAGGAAGTGGCTTCAGCGATGGAACCGGGATTCAGTAATCCATTGGCGATCAAAGATGGCATCTTGAGCGTGATGACGGCTCAAGTGACATTACTTCCTAGTCAGCAAGACTTTTTGGTCGAAGGTCGGGATACTTTGCTAGAAGCTGCGATGCGCGTAGGCATCTCGCTCAACTATGGTTGCAGCGGCGGCAACTGCGGCTTGTGTAAAGGCAAGGTTTTATCCGGCCAAGTGAAGAAGACACGCCACCACGATTTCTCTCTTTCTGAGACAGAGAAGGAGCAGGGCATCGTACTCATGTGCAGCAGCACCGCGGTCAGTGACATCACACTGGAAGCTTACGTGACGGGGAGCGTGCAGGAGATCCCCTACCAACAGATCGTGGCTACGGTGAAGACACATGCGGCGCTCACTGATGAAGTCATGTTGCTACATCTGCAGACACCGCGTAGCCAACGTTTGCGTTTCCTAGCGGGTCAGAATGTGTCGTTACGCGTGGGGCAGTCGTTCTCTACCGAACTGCCCATTGCAAGCTGCCCGTGTGATGACCGTAATTTGCTCTTCCACGTGAGGAGACATTCTGGAAATCTCTTCTCGGACTACGTCTTCGAACATTTGAAGAACGGCGAGGTGGTCGAAGTGGAAGGGCCGCAAGGCGAGTTCATCCTGCATGAGAAGTCAGAGCGACCTCTGTATTTCTTTGCCTTCGATGGCGGATTCGCACCGATCAAGAGTCTGGTCGAGCACGCCATGTCACTGGAAGTGGCGACCATCCATCTGCACTGGATCGCCTCCAGTCAGGAGCAGTTGTATCTGCCCAATGTGGGACGCGCGTGGGGCGATGCCCTGGATAACTTCCATTATTCGGAACATACGACCGGCTTCGATCTGCGCGTGTCCAACGCGAAACGCGAAGCCCAGTTGCTGCACCATCTGCAAGAGATGACCGCCGCGGATCCGGCAATGACGCGGGGTGATGTCTATCTGGCCGGACCTGAAGCCGCGATCGGCGTGGCAGAGAAGTTCTTTTTGAGTCAGGGCATGCCCAAATCGCGTGTCTTTGTTGAAGTTGTTAGTTGAATACCCACCAAGGAGAAGCGTGATGAGAATCAAGAATCTATTGCTGTCTGCATTATTGATGTCAGTCACTACCGCGACAATTGCGGCTGACGCATTACTGAAGCCATTCGTTCTGGCTTCCAAGAGCGCAGGGACAATCGCTGAAAAGACCGTCCAAGTCAAAACGGCACTGATTGGTGCAGGGTTCACCATTGCCGGTGAATACTCTCCCTATACGGGCTCTCAAATCATCATCGTCACCAACGATGAACTCAAGAGCAATGCCGCAGCTTCCGAATTCGGGGGCTACGGCGCGGTACAGCGCGTGTCTATCACCGAGGCTGGCAAAGAAGTGCAGGTGAGCTATACCAACCCGATCTACATGTCGAACGCGTATCGCATGAAGGGCGATCTGGCTGCGGTGTCCGCATCATTGGGCAGCGCACTCGGCAGAGTGGAAGAGTTCGGCGCGCAAGGCATGACAGCCAAGCAGGCACGCAAATACCACTACACCATCGGCATGGAATATTTCGATGAGCCCAGCATCCTTGCCGAGTACGCAAGTTATGAGGAAGCCGTGCAAGCGGTGGATACGAAACTGTCGAACAACAAGAACGGCGTGAGCAAGGTCTATCGCGTCGATGTGACAGGAAAAAAAGAAAGTGTATTCGGTGTAGCGATGAAAGGCAGCGGTGATACCAAATATATGGACGACCGCTTCATCATGTCTGAGATCGATTTCCGTGACCTAAAATCCACCGCACACCTGCCTTATGAAGTCCTCGTCTCGGGCAATAAAGTCTATGCACTGTATGCACGTTTCCGCATCGCCATCGACTTTCCCGATCTCAGCATGATGGGTAAGAACAGCTTCATGAACATCATGAAGACGCCGGAAGCGATCCGTGAGGCGTTGCAAAAGACCGTACAGAAATAATCGACAGGAGAGAGCAGATGTCTACAGCATTGTTCGAAGCGGTGAATGCCGGTAATGCGGCGGCAGTGCAACAACTGCTCGCTGCGGGGGCGGATGTGAACGCATGTGATGAGGCGGGTTGGACACCTTTGGCAATGGCGGTCTACAACCAGGAGCGCAAGCACGGCTTTCTGGATGTCGTGCAAGTATTGATCGGTGCGGGAGCGAATCTGGAGGCGGCCATCGCCTACGGTGTGCGCCCTTTGATGCTGGCAGCGGGCTATGGCGAAACAGACATCGTCGAGTTGTTGATTCAGTCAGGCGCAGACGTGCTGGCCAAGAACGAAGGCGGTTATACCGCGCTGATGATGGTGAAACAGAAGCACTATGTGGATGTCGTCAATCTGCTGCACGAGGCCGAGCAACTTGCCGGGATGGGTGAGGGCAGTTGTGCCAGCAAGAATGCGCCCAATGCCAATGTCATCACATTCTTAAAACGTAGTTAAACAACGGCACAACATAAACCATGGCGTATTTTATTTACCGTATCAAAGCGCAACCGATCAAGTTGTTGGAAAAGTTGGAGCAGCATGAGACCTATCGTGCTGCATCTGAGCGCGTGAAGCTATTACGTGAGGCTGAAGTCGCAGCAGGGTCAAAGGCGCTCGTCAAGATGATCCATGCCGACAACGAGCTGCACGCCGAAGACCTGCTCAATCAGGTGCGTGAGCCGGCCCCGGAATTGGGCGACGACTGACACTCTGCATGGATGAATCCGCGTACAAACAGACACGCTCCTCATGGTCTGAACGCATCTGTGCATTTGAAAAAACCGCACTCGCAAAATGTGTGTATTGTTCCCAAGTCGAGAAACACAATCTGGCTGAACGCGAGATCGTGGCGTGCAACGATGCGGCGCATAGGGCGCGTTGCATCACACTATATCAATTGCTTCGTTCCAATTTCTCCTTTGCTTTGGGCGTGGCTCATATCGACGAGCCACTGATCCATGCGCAAGAGATGCGCCTGCAATGCGGCGGTATGAAAGGGTTGCAATTCGTAGTGGATGGCAGTGATGAGGTAGGTGATGTGGTGCGCTTACTTGACGTGGCAGAGCAAAGATACGTGACGTTAGAGCAGTTGCCGTTTCAAGAGATCGTGCAGGCGGCGAAAGCGCATTACCAATATAGAAGATGAATTATTCGGGATCAGAAACGATGACACACCAACCAACCGGAATCACCCTGCGTCAGGAATCTCGCCTGCTCGAGATCAGCTTTGCCGATGACGGTGCATTCAGTTTGCCCTATGAATACCTGCGTGTGCATTCACCTTCAGCCGAAGTGAAGGGGCACTTTCCCGGCGAAGAGATATTGCAAGTGGGTAAAAAGAATGTGGGTATCAAAGATGTCGCGCCATCAGGCAGCTACGCCCTGCAGATCACGTTTGACGATGGGCATGATAGTGGCATCTTTACGTGGGAATACCTGCACGAATTAGGTAGTCGTCAAAGTGAGATTTGGAATGCGTATTTGGAAAAGATGGCGGCGGCGGGTGAGAGCCGAGAGCCAAAACGTTGAGCAGATAATCGTCAAGAGGGTCGGGATGCAAGTCTCGATCATAGGTCAATCAAAGAGGAATAAATGATGAGTATAAATGAAGCTGATGTACAGAACGCGTTGAAGAACCTGACCGATCCCAACACGAAAAAGGATTTCATCTCAGGCAAGTCGGTCAAGAACATCAAGGTCAGCGGCAATGATGTGACGCTGGACATCTTGCTGGGTTATCCGGCCAAGAGCGTGTGGGCAGCGGCAAGGGCGGCGTGGGCAAGAGCACCACGGCGGTCAATCTGGCGCTGGCACTGGCGGCTGAAGGCGCACGTGTCGGCGTGATGGATGCCGATATCTACGGCCCCTCGCAACCGACCATGCTGGGCATCACGGGACAACCCGATTCGGACGATGGCAAGACCATGAAGCCGATGACCAATCATGGCCTGCAAGTCATGTCCATCGGTTTCCTCGTCGATGCGGACACCCCCATGATCTGGCGCGGCCCGATGGCCACTCAAGCGCTCGACCAACTGTTGCGTCAGACCAAATGGGACAACCTCGATTATCTGATCGTCGACTTGCCTCCGGGTACCGGCGATATCCAATTGTCACTGGCACAGACCGTGCCCGTCACCGGCTCCGTCATCGTCACCACGCCGCAGGACATCGCGCTGCTGGATGCACGCAAAGGGCTGATGATGTTCGAGAAGGTGGATGTGAAGATCCTTGGCATCGTGGAAAATATGAGCACACACATCTGCTCCAATTGCGGCCATGAAGAACACATCTTCGGCGCCGGTGGTGGCGAGAAGATGTGCGCTGAATACAGCGTAGAATTCCTAGGTGGATTGCCATTGGATATTCGCATCCGCGAACAGAGCGATTCCGGCACCCCAACTGTGGTGGCAGAGCCGGATAGCAATCTCACCAAAGTCTATAAGCAGATCGCACGTCGTGTAGCGGTGAAGATCGCCGATATGGCACAAGACCACAGTGCTGTGTTCCCCAAGATCGTGGTGCAAAATACATAACATATGAGTCTCGCTCAACCATTGCAGGATCGTTTCGGCCGCCGCATCGACTACCTCAGGTTGTCGGTCACGGATCGTTGCGACATGCGTTGCAGTTATTGCATGCCGCAGGGATTCAGCGACTACGAAGAGCCGCAGGACTGGTTGACCTTTGAAGAGATCGAAAGAGTCGTCGCATCCTTTGCACGCATGGGAACCTCGCGTTTCCGCATCACCGGGGGAGAGCCTTTGTTGCGCCGTGATCTGAGCGGGCTGGCTACGCGGCTGGCGCGCCTGCCGGGCGTGACGGATATGTCTCTCAGCACCAATGGAACACAGTTGGTGCGCTATGCCACCGACCTCAAGGCGGCGGGTATCACCCGGCTCAATGTAAGTCTCGATTCGTTATGTGCGGAACGCTTGCACCGCATCACCCGGCGCGATGCGCTGGCGCAGATCCTGGATGGTTTGCTGGTGGCAAAGTCATGCGGCTTTGAACCGATCAAGATCAACATGGTGGTGATGGCGGGTGTGAACGAAGACGAGATCGAAGCTATGGCGGACTATTGCTTCCGTCACGGTTTCGTTTTGCGCCTGATTGAAACCATGCCGATGGGCGAGACAGGACGCAATGCGGGTTATGTCGACTTGCAACCCATCCGCCAAAGGCTGCAAGCCCGTTTCGGCCTGGTCGATGGCATCGTGGGGGGCGGCGGACCCGCGCGTTATCTGGTAGCGCCGGATGGCAAAGGCAGCATCGGTTTTATCACGCCGATGTCGCAACATTTTTGCGAGACCTGCAACCGCGTGCGCCTATCGGTGGATCGCCATCGAATTGAAACCGGAGCGCCACGAGTTTCGTGAGCAACCGGGCAAGATCATCCGCGTGATGTCCAGGACCGGAGGTTGATACGATATGTCTGACGAGTTGACCCATTTTTCTGAAGCAGGACGTGCGCGTATGGTGGATGTGTCCGGCAAAGCTGACACACAGCGCGTCGCCATTGCCAGCGGCATCTTGCGCATGCAGATGGCTACCTTAGAGCGTATACGTGCGGGTCGTATTGCCAAGGGCGATGTGCTGACGGTGGCCGATGTGGGTGCAGTGATGGCCGCCAAACACACGCCGGACATCATCCCCATGTGTCACTCCATCGCCCTGAGCGGAGTTGACGTGGTGTTCAGCGAGATCGTCGAGCCGGACGCATCCGGATGCGTGGGCATCAAGGCGGTCGTCACAGCGACTTGCGTGGGGCAGACCGGTGTCGAGATGGAAGCCCTGTGTGCAGCCAACGTGGCGCTGCTCACCATCTATGACATGTGCAAAGCGATAGATCGCGGCATGCGTATCGAGTGCGTGCAGTTGGAAGAGAAGCGCGGCGGCAAGAGCGGCGTGTGGAAACGCGGAGAAGGGAAATGATTCGCGTCCTGTTCTTCGGCCCGGTGGCGGATCGTGTGCAGACGCGTGAGATGCAGTTCGATTTCACACCGGGGATGACCTTGCACGACATTATCCACAAGGTAGGCATGCAGCATCCGGGCGCGCTCAGTATAGTCAGCTTCATCGCCGTCAATCAGGTGCAGGTTCGCGACAAGCAAGTGGTGCTGCACGACAACGACGAGATCGCCCTCATGGCGAAATTCAGTGGTGGCTGAGTGGTCATCTTTCTAAACATAT
>VBWD01000095.1:538-1179 GCA_006218055.1 Gallionellaceae bacterium | reverse complement strand
GACGCTGATCCCAGACGGCAAGGACGCTTGGATCGAACGCCAAGCAGTCGATTTCCTGAAACTCTCTGCGAGCGAACTGCAACAACGCTTGCGTGATTTCGGCATCGTTGGCTTGGGTGGCGCTACGTTTCCTAGTGACTTGAAACTGCGTCATCCCATCAAGGTGGATACGCTGATCTTGAACGGAGCGGAGTGCGAGCCCTACATCACCTGTGATGACATGTTGATGCGTGAACGCGCTACCGAGATGGTGCGTGGCATCGTCATCTTGCGTCATGCACTCGAAGCGGGCGAGGTAGTGATCGGTATCGAGGACAACAAGCCCGAAGCCATCGCTGCGATGCGCGAGGCGGTGAACGCAGCCCAACTAGACTACGCAGTGATCGCCGTGCCCACCATCTACCCAGGAGGTAGCGCGAAACATCTGATCAAAGTGCTCACGGGTCTCGAAGTCCCCTCCGGCAAACTCCCTACCGACATCGGCGTTCAGTGTTTCAACGTGGCGACGGCACTCAGCATCAAACGCGCACTGGATGATGGTGAGCCGCTCATCTCGCGCGTCGTCACTGTCACCGGCAACGTGGAACATCCCCGCAACTATGAAGCGCTGATCGGCACCGCATTCTCCGACTTGATCGACT
>VBWD01000095.1:0-524 GCA_006218055.1 Gallionellaceae bacterium | reverse complement strand
CGACTTGAGTGTGGCCAAGGCCGACACCGATCGCTACATCATGGGCGGACCGATGATGGGAGTGGTTTTGCCGGCAGTCAACGTGCCCTTGGTCAAAGCCAGTAATTGCGTGATCGCCGCATCGGATACGCTCTTCCCACCCGCCCCGCCAGCATTACCGTGCATCCGCTGCACACGTTGCGCTCAGGTTTGCCCTGCCGAACTGCAACCGCAGGACCTTTACTGGTTCGCCAAATCCAACAACTTTGGCAAAGCGCAAGAGTGGAGTCTGGCGGATTGCATCGAGTGTGGTGCTTGCGCCTATGTATGCCCCAGCCACATCCCGCTAGTGCAGTACTACCGTTACGCCAAGAGCGAGATACGTGAGCGCTCAGCCGAGAAACTGGCTGCCGATAAAGCACGTGAAAGGCATGAGTACCGCCAGTTCCGCATCGAACGTGAAAAGCAAGAAAAAGCAGAGAAGTTGGCTCAGCGTGAAGCAGCAGCCAAAGCTGCTGCGGTTGTCGCCCCCAGCACGCCCAGCG
>VBWD01000026.1:51279-57635 GCA_006218055.1 Gallionellaceae bacterium | reverse complement strand
TGCACCAGCGCATGGATCATCGCGGCGCGGCCTTCCGGCGTGTTCATCGCGCGGCGTTTTACAGTCAAGGGAGAAACCAACTCGGGCTTGGCAGGATGGCCGGGGATGCCTTGCAACTCACTCAATACCGTAGCGGTATCCAACGTGAGTTCGCCCGCCGCCCACGCCTGCGCCAAGCTACGCACGCCAGTCGCCTTGTGCACGGCATCGCACTCGACTAGCCAGTGCAGCGCGGCTTGTCTTAATTCGGTAGGGAGATAAAAGTCAGGCTGCATCGTTTAGCTGGATTGGGGAAACCGCGATATTTATTAGGTTAGCCATTCAACTTCTGTTGCAAAAAATCGCCCCAGATACCGCTGGTTAATGAAAAGTCCTTAAGCAATTAATCGAGGATGCGCATCATCAGTACACCTTTCTCACCGATCTCATATTTGAAGTCGGTGCGTCCGGGCTGGCCACCGGTCGCATCCCGAATAACGAAATGGTGTATCTCGACCTTCTTCTTGTGGGTTTTGAAGGCTTCGAGATAATCCAACTGTTTTCCGCTGGCATCAAAGACTTTCGAGTCAGACCTGACAAAGAAGATGACAGGTTCGCCGCCTTCTGGGGTGACGAAGAGCCTAATATTGATATTTGAAAAACCGATCCCTTTCGCCCAGTTCCCGCCTGTGACTATCCCGGCGAAAATGTCAGCCGACAGGGTAGCGGGCATAGCACCCTGCCCCATCGGCATTGCCGCCGAACTCACCGCCAACGGCTTATCTACCAAGCCCGGCTTCAGTATCTTGACGAGATTCACACCCTCTCCTCCCTGCAGCCCCAGCAACCGAACTCTGGGGGCAAGGAACCCGAAATACATCTCCTGCCGGATGAAGATGGCCTCCCCCGCCTTCGCAGTGACAGTCACCTCAGCCCAAGTCTCTCCTTTGGATAAGATCTTGTGCTCGCCCGGTGACAACTCGAAAACGATGAATTGCCCGCCCTTGTTGCGACCGACCTTGGATTCTGGCCGCTGGTCATCGAGGTATACATCGAACTCCACCTCCCCGTAATAGACCTCTTCGAATATCACATAGACAATCGCGTTGCCATTACTCGGCAGATGAGGCAACTGATGATCTGTGGCAGCCACGCTGATGATGGGGACCGATGAGTGCGTAGCAGCACAACTGGAAAGCAAGAAAGTAACGCACAAAGCTGCGAATATGACCCACCGATTCATTTTCATCGCGACCTCCTGATCATTAAGTCCGCACTGACCAACCTGCGCCAGCAACACGATGTAGATCTTGCCGTACTACTTCGCGCATTTTTGAACAAGTCGTGTAATAGAAATACAGCTTGCTGAAATTCTTACCTTCGCTGGCCTGCCCTGCCAAGAGAAGATCTTGTCATCCCAAGGTGCGGGATCGAAACGGGGACAACAGGTTTCGTCATGGGTGCCCACGATGCTCTCCTTTCATGCCAGGTGTATCCACATAAACAAATCGACTTCGTTAGCTTCGGTTCACTTCAATCCGGAATCTCCGGCTCGACGAGTTTCGCGAGTTGTTCGAGCGACTCTTGCCAACCGAGATAGCACATCTCTACGGGGATCACTTCAGGCACCCCTTCTTGCACGATAGCGATCTCGGTGCCGCACAACACCGGCGTCAACGTCACCGTCGTCTTCATAGAACCGGGCAGGTTCGGATCATCGAACTTGTCCGTATAGCAGATCGTTTTAGCTGGCACGAGCTCAAGATACTCGCCGCCGAACGAGTGGCCGTTGCCTGTGGTGAAATTGGTGAACGACATCCTGAAAGTGCCGCCGACCTTGGCATCTAGGTGGTGCACCTTGCAGGTAAAACCGTAAGGCGGCAGCCACTTTGCCATGGCGTCCGCGTCCAGGAAGGCTTTATAGATACGCTCCGGTTTTGTGCGGAGTACGCGATGAAGACGGATAGTGCCTGTAGCCATGATGACGCTCCTTTCGATTTATCGCGCGATGCGATTGCCTGCCCCGCACAAAACGATTCGACTCCCACCCCTTGCGTCGATTATCTCACTACCGCTTATGCTTCAACACCGACTTCACCATCATGCCGAAGGCCTTGTCCTTCTTGCGTTTATCCACGTATGACATCTCGTTGAAATCGGACTCGGCTTTGAGCTTCAGGTAACTTTGATAATGTTCAGGGTTCAGCTCGCCTGCTTCGATGGCCTTGCGAATCGCGCAGCCCGGCTCGTTGTTGTGGCTGCAATCGGCGAAACGGCATCGGCTCGCACGCGTTTTGATGTCGGCAAAGCTGTCGTCCAACCCTTCGCCCGCACTCAAGATGCCCAGCTCGCGCATCCCAGGCATGTCGATCAGCAGCCCGCCTTTATCCAGCGTGACCAAGTGACGGCGCGTGGTAGTGTGCCTGCCCTCGCCCGTGCCGCTCACGCTGCGCGTCTCCAGTTCGTTCTTGCCGAGTAGCCGGTTGATCAGCGTCGTCTTGCCGATACCCGAAGAACCAAGCAGACAATAAGTCTTGCCCGGCACCACCAATGCCATCACCTCATCCACTCCCTCGCCCGTCTGATTGCTGAGCGTGATGATCCGAGCGGTGATGCCTGCCGCGCGAATATTGGCGAGCATGTGTTCCAACTCTTGCGCACTCACCAAGTCCGTCTTGGTCAGTAACAGCACCGGCTCGATATGCCCCTCGTTCACCATCACCAGATAGCGTTCCAGCCTGCGCACATTGAAATCGAAATGGCACGACTGCACGATGAACGCCACATCGATGTTCGCCGCGATCATCTGAAAATCTATGTTCTTACCGGGAGACTTGCGCCGCAGGAAAGACCTTCGAGGAACGACATCATGGATGCTCGCGTGCGAATCCGCATCGTGATACTGCGCACACACCCAATCGCCCACACAAGGCATATCCACCGAGGATGCTGCTGTGTAAAGGAACTTACCCGTCAGCTCGGCGGGCACTTCGCCCTGTGCATCGCGCACCACGTAGCGCCCGCGATCCACCGCTGTCACCCGCGCCACGCACTGGCCGGAAGCACACAGCTTGCTTGCCTGTTCCTCAAACCCGCTATCCAAACCCAGTTCAGACAACTCCATGATGAACCTGCCCCTTAGATTCAGAAAAGAACATCGCCCTTGCGGGCGATGTGTGAAGTTATTGAGATGCAGAGCCCACTCGTTGTACTAGTGAGACAAACGATTGAGTAGCACCGTCTGCAAATCGCGTCTGCTATCCAGTACAGCCATGATCAATACCTGCTTGTTTTCGACGCGATAAATGATTCGCCATGGCGCACTGACAAGTTCCCGGTATTGCGAGATGCCGGTATGCAACAACTCCGGCACGATGCGCCCACGATTGGGCAAGGTGATCAACAGCGCGGCTCTGGTTTCCAGCTTTTGCAAGATCGCCAGCGCATCTGCAATGCTGTCTTGTGCGATGTATTCGACGATCTCCGTCAAATCCTGCTGCGCTGTGTTCGTCCACAGCACCTGATATATCTTGGCTTCAGCCACGTTGTTTCTGCTGCTTCAGCAATGAGGTGCGCAAACCATCGAACACCTTGGATTGCGGGGTAACGCGGCCCTTCTGCGCATCCGCTTCGCCCTGCACCATTAGTTTTAACATCAGAAAAGCATCCTGCTGTTTGCGGTAAGTCTCGTAATCTTGCACCACCGCACTCGCCGAGCCGTTTTGCGTGAGGATGATATTTGCTCCACCGCGCGTCTCTTGCAGCAAACGGCTAGCGGATGCTTTGAAGTCGGTCAGACTGATGATTTGCTCTTGCATGAAATGTCACCGAATAAAGACTGAATACGGTCATTCTAGCGAGCGAGGAGATAAAGGCAAGGTGAATGAATTCTCTGAAAGCCCCATTGGACGTTTAAGGAAGCTCTGATTAAGTCGTCATCCCCGCGCAGGCGGGGATGACGACTTAATCAGAGCTTCCTTAACTCTACAAACAGCGCTACGGCTTACAGATTGCCTGCACATCACCCAAGGCTTTGTTCAGCGCAGCGGCATCTTCTGGCGTGTTCATCAGGTACAAGATTCGAATCGTGTCGAGCGCAGCGCCCTTCTCCACGACATCTTTCGGGTAGCCGTATTCATCAGCCATCCACAGGTCATCGTTCTTCGCATCCCAATAGATGTCAGAGGTACGCACCGAGAATTTCCTTGCACCATCGTCTTTCTGTATCAACACAGAAATGGCGATGTTGTTGCCCTCTTTGAGTTTGCGCTCTTCGAAATAGACGGCATAGGTTTCCAATCCGCCACCATACGAAACCACCTTGCCCAACTCACCGAATGCAGCGCGACTGATCTTTTGCAACTCCACCGACGAACTGACCTTGAAATGCTTGCGCCCTGCGAACGCATTGCCGTGCTCCACCTGCATATCCTCATCCACCAGCAAGCGACAACCATCGAACTTCACCGTCCGGGCTATCTCCTCCGGTGTGCGCTTCTTCAGATTCTTATCCACCACCGGCTTCATCAACAGCTCCGCCACCACCCATTGCGCAGCGGCCAACTTGGGGTCGGCAGACAACTGCAGAGTGGGAACCGGAATCACAGGAGCGACCGCCGCAGAGACCACCGCGCCGCCTTCCATCACGCAAGCATCCGCCGCCAGCCACACCATCGAACCACCCTTTAACCTGCAATTGTTCGCCTGCTCTGCTGCAACAGCGAAGGGCACGATGGCAAACAACAATACAGACGGGAACAACAATTTTTTTAGCATGCTAAGAACCGAGAGAAGTTGCAATTAAAAACAAAGGGAATACTGCCCCCATCATTTTGCCCCATTTTGCCGCCCTATTAGCTGAGCATATAAAACCTATTCCAGCGCACCCTGCCAGAGCATGTTGTAACCCAATTCCTTACTCTCGACACACAGCTTGGCCAAGGCCGCGAATTTATCTTTGAATACCTTGTCCGCGTGCGACCGTTCATGTTGCTCGAAAGACTTCCAGTAGGTCACGATCGCAATATGCTTTTCCGCTGACCTAGAATCGCTCAACGAGCCTTCGTCTGAAACAAAACCCGAGAACTCATAAACCTGGCCAGCGATGAAACCGCCCTTGTCACCGCCGTAAGTGTCCTTCACCACATTGCACATCTCGGCCAGCGCCAACTCAACATCTTCGAAAGCCACATCGGGTTTGATCGTGGCCGTATTGAAAAGCATCTTCGCCCCAAAAGGGATAGTGACAGGAGAGAACATGATGGACCTCCGATTGAAATGGATCAGGTTAAAAGAAACCCCTCAAGCCAACCGCGTGAGTTGCACTTTGTACCTTTGCGTATATTCATTCAACCCTTTTACCTTCGGTGCTTCTGCAGCCCTGCTTATCCTAGAATCAGGCCCGAAAGGCGTGCCAGTTTGCTCGGCCAGTTGGCGCGCCTTCTCGGCGGCACGCAACAGAGCTTGCGGAACTTTTTGCAAGTCAGCGTCTTTCAAATGCGAAACAGCTACTGATTTCATTTGTTCTGTCCTTCCTCTATCAAAACAGCAGGCGTGTCGGAATTATCGTACAGGTCAAAACAATTGCGATGCTGCCCCCCTTTGATCGCTACTTAAAATTTCGAGAAGACGTTCAACATTAGCGTCTCTATATGCCCAGAAACACGACTTTCACCTATTCTTCAAGTCAGGCGTTGCACTTCATATTTGAACCCGCGCGATAAATATATAAGCGTGGACTACATTTTCATTGCTGATTTTTTCAGTTGCCGGATTAAACGGGGACAGACCACGTTTTACTCTTCCCTATCTCCTCATGCACCCACAAAGGATCAAGGTCAGCACCATTCGGCCATGTGAGCGCACCGAGTTCGATACTCACTTGCTGAAACAACTGTGCGTCTTTGAGCGCCGCGAAGATTCCCGCATCCACACTATTCACCAGCGCAGACATATCCACGATGCCGCTTGTACCGTCGTTGCAGGTGATTGAAAGCCTATAGCTAGGCTGCACATTGACCGCGCGCACGCGCCAAGGAGCGGCGGCAATCACTCCAGAGGGGCGATGTTCTTGGGTAACTGTTTCGATTGGCATAGGTTCCAGTCCTCCATCAACTCGGTGCGGTGTTGTGCTGCCCATTCAAGTACAAGTGCCTGCGCACGTCTTGGCAGACTACCCTTAATGACTTCCAATGTGCGGATGTCAATCAGGGCTTCGTACTCACCATACATGGCATGAAAGTGAGGCGGTGCATGTTCTCGCCAGAACATCTGCACAACGATTCCAAAAAACTGGCTGATGGTTGGCATGCACCTTCTCCTTGTTGGCTAGTTTAGCAGTAAGCCCACCCTTCGACAGGCTCAGGGCGAACGGCTTA
>VBWD01000026.1:32833-51247 GCA_006218055.1 Gallionellaceae bacterium | reverse complement strand
CCCAGCCCTCTCCCAGTGGGAGAGGGTGTACTGGATTCCCGCCTTCGCGGGAATGACAAACTAACGACTAATCGGCTTATACCGAATCCGCTTCGGCTTCGCGCCCTCTTCGCCCAGACGCTTCCTCTTGTCCGCTTCGTATTCCTGATAGTTGCCGTCGAAGAACGTCCACTTGGAATCGCCTTCACAGGCGAGGATGTGGGTGGCGATGCGGTCGAGGAACCAGCGATCGTGGGAGATGACGGCGACGCAGCCAGCGAACTCCAACAATGCATCTTCCAGCGCGCGCAGGGTTTCCACGTCGAGGTCGTTGGATGGTTCGTCGAGTAGCAGCACGTTGCCACCTGAGATGAGGGTCTGCGCCAGATGCAAACGTCCGCGTTCACCGCCAGAGAGTTGCCCGACGATCTTGCCTTGGTCACCGCCTTTGAAGTTGAAACGGCCGATGTAGGCACGAGCTGGCGTTTCGTATTTACCCACGGTCAATATCTCGTTGCCGCCAGAGATGGCGTCGAACACGGTCTTGTCGTTTTGCAGGCCATCGCGTGATTGGTCGATGTGCGCGATCTTCACGGTCTGTCCAATTTTTACCGTGCCGCTGTCTGGTGTTTCTTTGCCAGTGATCATGCGGAACAAGGTGGATTTACCCGCGCCGTTAGGGCCGATGATGCCGACGATGGCGCCGGGTGGGATCTTGAAGCTGAGGTTGTCGATGAGCAGACGGTCACCGTAGGCTTTGCTCACGCCTTCGAATTCGATGACTTCATTACCCAGACGTTCGCCCACGGGGATGAATATCTCCTGTGTCTCGTTACGTGCTTGGTGTTCTTGCGAGTTCAATTCTTCGAAACGGGCGATACGCGCCTTGGATTTTGCCTGACGCGCTTTCGGATTCTGACGCACCCATTCCAACTCTTGCTTCATCGCTTTTGAATGCGCGTCGAGTTGCTTCTGCTCTTGCGCCAGTCGCTCGCCCTTCTGCTCCAGCCAGCTTGAGTAGTTGCCCTTCCACGGGATGCCGTGTCCACGGTCAAGCTCCAAGATCCACTCAGCGGCGTTGTCGAGGAAGTATCTATCGTGGGTGACAGCGACCACGGTGCCAGGAAAGCGCACGAGGAATTGTTCCAGCCATTCCACTGATTCGGCATCGAGGTGGTTGGTCGGTTCGTCCAGCAACAGCATGTCGGGCTTTTCCAGTAGCAGTTTGCACAGTGCCACGCGGCGCTTCTCACCGCCGGAAAGGTTCTTGATGACGGCATCCCACTCGGGCAGACGCAGCGCATCGGCGGCGATCTCCATCTGGTGCGAAGCATCGCTACCGCTTGCGGCGATGATGGCTTCGAGGCGCGCTTGCTCGGCGGCGAGTGCGTCGAAATCGGCGTTCTCTTCGGCATAGGCGGCGTACACGGCATCCAGCTTGGATTGCGCTTCCATCACCTCGCCCAACGCGGACTTGTTGCACTTCGCCGTCGTATTCTTTGTCCTGCTTCGCCATGATGCGCAGCACGGTGGACTTACCCGAGCCGTTCAGACCCAGCAGGCCGATCTTGGCGCCGGGGAAGAAGCTGAGGGAGATGTCTTTGATGATTTGACGCTTGGGGGGAACGATCTTGCTCACACGGAGCATGGACATTACGTATTGGCCTTGTACCATTTTGCGGATTCTCTAAGGGGTTGCGGGAAGGGGCGTAGCTTACCGCAAAGCGGGGGGCTAGAACCACTGCACCGAGCTTGCAGACAGAGTGCTACGCCACGCCATCGTCGATGCTAGCCCTTCTTATCCATTTTCTGGCTTTCCTGACAGGCGCGACGGTAGGCTAACAAGGTCTGTTGCACATGTCCGAGCACACTGCCCTGCGGATAGATTCCCGCTTCATCCGCAACACCCGCAGGTAGCCCAGTGAGCAGTTCGATGCCTTCGCTCACATGCTCTGCCGTGTGGATATGGAACAAGCCCTGATCGACCGCCTCGACCACTTTGCGCGACAGCATCAGGTGGCGACGGTTGCGCTGCGGGATCAGCACACCTTGGCTACCATCCAGCCCCGCCGTTGAACAGACGCGGAAGTAGCCCTCGATCTTTTCGTTGAGACCGCCCACCGGCAACACTTCGCCGTGTTGATTGAGCGAGCCGGTGACCGCGATACCTTGCTTGATCGGCAAGCCGGACAGCGATGAGAGCAACACATACAACTCGGCACAGGAAGCGGAGTCGCCCTCAACACCGTAATACTCCTGCTCGAACACGATAGCCGCGTTGAACGAGAGCGGCGCATTCCTAGCGAACAAGGCAGCGAGATGGCTCTGCAAGATGAATACACCCTTGTCGTGGATGGGACCGGACATCTTCACTTCTCGCTCAATGTTGAGCAGACCGTCTTCCCCCGCATAGGTGAGGGCCGAGACGCGCACCGGAAATCCAAAACGGTATTCGCCCAAGTCGATCACCGTCAGTCCGTTGACCTGCCCTGTCTTTTCACCATGCACCGTGATCATCAGGTCGCCCCCGGCAAAGGCTTCGTGCATGCGCTGTTCGGGATAGTCGTGACGCTTGGTGCGCGCGGCCAACACCGCGTCGATGTCTTCGGCCTCGACCAGATGACCGTCGCGTGCGCGGCACAGTGCGGCACCTTCAGTCACCAGCGCCTCGGTACGGGCGAAATTGGCACTCTGGCGCGATTGGTCGTCCGCTTCTCGGTGGCCATCCTCTAGCAAGCGCGCGACGGCGGATGCAGAGAGATGTGGCAGCCCACGATTCTTGCAGGTATGCGCGATAAAGGCCGCAATAGAACGGTGCGACTCGGCATCGGATGCGAAGCTGTCCGCGAAATCCACCTTGACGCGGAAGCGGCGTGCGAACTCGGGGTCGTTCTCCTGCAATTCGTAGTACTGCTCACGCGAGCCGATGAGCACGATCTTCACATCCACATCCACAGCTTCCGGCTCGAGCGAGACCGCTGCGATGGGGGTGAACGCGATGCCCGGCTCTTCGATCTTCAATCTGCCGCTACGCAGCAAGCGCCGCAACTTCTCCCACATGAGTCCATCCACGAACAGATCGCGCAGATGCAGCAACAGGAATCCGCCGTGCGCCTTATGCAGACTGCCGGCACGGATGCGCGAAAAATCCGTCACCAGCACATCGTTCTCCGACTGGTATTCGATGCTGCCAAACAGAGTGCGGAACATGGGGTCATCTTCGATGATGACCGGCGCGCCGGTGAGGCCTTCGTTATCCACGATGAGATTGACGCGGTAGCGCGACAGGACTTTGCTGAATGCCTCCAGCCGGATGTCATCTTCGCTGTCCAGCGGTTTGAAAAGCTCCAGATTATTGAGTACGTCATGCGTCACCTGATCCAGATAGACGCCCAGCTTGACGGTATCTTTGATCTGTTTCTTCAGGCCGTTGCGTATCTCTTGCAACTCGTGATCCA
Organism: Gallionellaceae bacterium; assembly: GCA_006218055.1. Taxonomy (GTDB): domain Bacteria; phylum Pseudomonadota; class Gammaproteobacteria; order Burkholderiales; family Gallionellaceae; genus Sideroxyarcus. Next base: position 47,810 of record VBWD01000026.1, on the reverse strand, counting down.
GCAGGGGTTTCACCACTTGCCGCCGCAAGGCCGCCAGTGCTTCGTCTCTGGCGCGCTCCCGCGCGGTGTATTTTTCGAAATAGCGGCTGATCTCCACGCGCAGTTCCTGCTCGGCCTGATCGATCAGAGTGCGGCGCTCCTTGGGCAGCATCAGCACTTCCTCTTCGGTCAGCGTATGTCCTTTCTCATTGCGATAAGTGAAGACCATATGCCCGCTCTCGCGATGCAGCGTGAAGCTGCGTTTCTCGGCAAAGATATCGAGTGCCGCGTATTCCTTGGCATCCTCCACTTTAAAGTTCTTTTCGAGACGCTCGCTCTCGGCCTTGAACTCCTGCCCATCGAGACGCTGCGGTATCTCCTGCAGCAGCGACTTCAACATCTGTGCCATGAGTTGGCGGAATAAACGACCTTGCCCCGCAGGCAAGCGCAACGCACGCGGACGTTCCGGTGCATCGAAGTTGTGCAGGTAACACAGGTCGGGGGGCACCGGCCTGCCCACAGCAGCGGCCTGCATCGCACGCTTGAGCAACGAAGAACGGCCACTACCCACCTCGCCCAACACGAACAGGTTGTAGTCCGCCTGCTCCATGCCCAGTCCGAAGCGGGCGGCGGTCTCTGCGCGCTCCTGCCCGATCCACGGCAGGGGCGAATCCAGCAACTCGGAGGTATCGGCAAATCCCAGTGTGTCGGGGAAGATGGCGAGGCGCAGCTCGGCGGGTGTCAGTTTGAGTGTCGGCATGATGTACTGATCGTTGTTGTATGAGAAGGATTAAACGCCTTTCGCGGATGCGCGGCAACATGTGCCTACACCTTGATATCTGCCTGCTGTTTATCCACTTGTTGATTGGAGAATGAAGGGGCTTCCCCCACCCCAGCCCTCCCCCGGTGGAAGAGGGAGTTGGCGCGGAGAGGGTTTGGGTTTAGTCCCTCTCCCACCGGGGGAGGGATTAGGGTGGGGGGAAACTGTGGGAGAAGCATTTAATTTCCAAACTGTTGGTTGATTTGGAATTAACCGCGCAAAAATCGGATGAACCAATATTGGCTTCAGTCGAGCATAGCTTCCGCAGGGCGATATTCCATGCCGAATGCTTCGGCCACTTTGCGATGCGTGATCTTGCCATTGATGATGTTGAGGCCGTTGAGCAACGCCGGAGATTTTTTGAGTGCCAGGTGGTATCCCAGATTCGCCAGTTGCAGCACGTAGGGCAAAGTCGCGTTGGTCAGTGCCAGTGTGGAAGTGATGGGTACGCCGCCCGGCATGTTAGCCACGCCGTAGTGCACTATTCCATCCACGATGTAGGTGGCGTTCTCGTGTGTGGTCGGATGGGTCGTTTCCACACAGCCCCCTTGATCGACGGAGACATCCACGATCACCGCGCCCTGCTTCATCGTCTTCAAGTCTTCGCGGCGTATCAACTTGGGCGCGACCGCACCATGTATCAACACCGCACCAATGATCAGGTCGGCACTTGCGATCTGCGCTAGCAGGTTGTGCCGGTCAGAGAACGCCAGTTGCACATTGGCTGGCATGACATCACTCAGATAGCGCAACCGTTCCAGCGACACATCAAGGATGACGACACTCGCCCCCATGCCCGCCGCGATCTTGGCCGCATTCACGCCGACCACACCGGCACCGAGTATCACCACCTTTGCAGGCAACACGCCCGGTACGCCGCCCAGCAGGATGCCGCGCCCACCGTTCAGCTTCTCCAGATACTTGGCGCCTTCCTGTACCGCCATGCGGCCCGCCACCTCGGACATCGGGGTCAGCAGCGGCAATTCGCGCGAGGGTAGTTCGACCGTCTCGTAAGCGATGCAGATCGCACCGGAAGCCATGAGTGCTCTGGTCAGTTGCTCGCTCGCCGCAAAATGGAAATAGGTGAAGATGACTTGGCCGGGCCGGATGCGTTTCCATTCCGCTTCGATGGGCTCCTTCACTTTTACGATCATGTCAGACGCTTGCCACACCGCATCGGCAGCGCTGGCGATCTGTGCGCCAACTGCAAGATATTGCGCATCCGTGAAGCCGCTGCCTAGCCCGGCGCCCGTCTCCACGAACACCGTGTGTCCGGCAGCCACCAACGCTTCTGCCCCAGCGGGGACCAGCGCGATGCGGTTCTCGTTCGTCTTGATCTCTTTGGGTATGCCGATTTTCATATGCAGGTTCCTGATTGAAGGTGTAGCGATCTTACATTCCGCTAGAACATCCCGCACGCCCCTCTGCTCGATTGTGCCGAGATACCCTGGATCATGCCTTGCCAAGGGAGACCGGGATGCGCTGCCTGCCGAATTGCCCCCTGAACTTTTCGAAGTGACCGGCCAGTCTTGTGCCGCAGTGCGGGCAACTGCCGTCGTCCTTCAGCTCGTAGCTGCGTATCTCATACCAGTCGCGCACGATCAGCGGCTTTTTGCATGAGGAACAGAAAGTCGTATCTCCCTCGGTGTCATGCACGTTGCCGCAATAGACGTAGTGCATGCCCGCATCCAGCGCGATATGGCGGGCGATTTCCAGTGTGGCGGGCGGTGTGGGCGGGATATCGATCATCTTGTAATCGGGATGGAATGCGGTGAAGTGCAAGGGCACATCCGGCCCCAATTCTTGGGCGACCCATTCGCTCATGCGGCGTATCTCCGCAGCGGAATCGTTGTGTCCGGGAATGATCAGCGTGGTCAGTTCGAACCATACCTTGGTCTCATGCTTCAGATACACCAGCGTGTCCAATATCGGTTGCAGATGCGCGCCGGTCAGCTTGAAGTAGAAGTCTTCGGTGAATGCTTTCAAGTCCACGTTCGCCGCATCCATCTTGGCGAAAAAATCACGGCGCGGCTGCTCGTGAATATATCCCGCCGTCACCGCCACGGTCTTGATGCCGCGCGCGTGGCAGGCGTCGGCCACGTCCATCGCATATTCGGCAAAGATCACCGGGTCGTTGTAAGTGAAGGCCACACTCTTGCACCCCAGTTCGAGCGCGGTATCGGCAATGACTTCAGGGGTGGCTTGATCGGCGAGTTTGTCGAAGCTGCGTGATTTGGAGATGTCCCAATTCTGGCAGAACTTGCAAGTGAGGTTGCAGCCCGCCGTGCCGAACGACAGGATGCTGCTGCCCGGATAGAAATGGTTGAGCGGTTTCTTTTCCACGGGGTCGACGCAGAAGCCGGAGGAACGACCATAGGTGGTCAACACCATCGCATCGTTGACGCGGCCGCGCACGAAACACGCGCCGCGCTGCCCTTCGTGCAGTTTGCAATCGCGCGGACACAGATCGCACTGGATGCGACCGTCGTCCAAGCGGTGCCACCAGCGTGCCGGGTGGCGTTCAGAGTCGCTGATAGGTTCATCCATGTTGCTTCCCCTCGCTCCATTTTTGCACGGTGTAATGCGACAACCTGATATCGTCCGACCAGAAATCCTCCGGCAGCCCCGCCTTGCTCTTCAGGTTTGCGATGAATGATCGCGGATCGGGTAGCTGTGCCCACACTTGCGGCAGATAGGTCGCCCGCTGCGCGCCGTATTCCAGGATCACCCCATCCCGACCGGGATGCAGTTGTGCCAAGGCATCCGCTTCGCTGCTGAAACGGATCGGCTGCGGTGCACTCAATAGCGACACCTCGACCACCACTTCGGCGAACTCCTCTTTGCTGAGCGGAGGGAAGCGCGGGTCGCGCATGGCCGACGCGACCGCGTTCTGGCGCACATCGTCGATGAGCGGACGGTACGCTTCCAAGCTGCCGATGCAGCCGCGCAATCGTCCGTGCAATATCAGTGTGACAAAGGTCGCGCCAAGTTGCTCCAGCCAATCGCTGCGCGGTAGCTCGTGCGAGACGAAACCCAGCTCTTTGGCGATGGCCGCGCGCGCCAAATGCAACAAGGTCTTTCCTTGGTCAGTGTCGAACATGATTTTCCTCCTGTGTGAAGGCGAAGGCGCAATACCCGACCACGCTATCCCTTGTGCCTGCGGTATCGCCCGAGTTGCGCAGATCGAGCAGATGCGGCGTGAGGTGATGCTGGCGTGCCGCGATGATGAGGCCGTTGATCGGTGTGCCGCCGCAGGCTTGCTCATGCGTCACGGGTTGGTGCAGCTTCAGGATGGATTGCACCGTCGCGTTATCCACGCGCTGTGCCGCAGCGTAGGGCAAAAAGTGCGAGAGATCGGAGCTGATGACGAGCAGCGTCTCGGCGCCGCCCCACACGACCTCGAGCACCTCGGCCACCTCCTCCGGCGTTGCCATGCCGACAGCCAATGGCAGCAAAGTGAAATCGCCCAAGACGCTTTGCAGGAACGGCATCTGCACCTCCAGCGAATGTTCCAGTTCGTGCGCCCGTGTGCTGACGCTGACTTGCGGCAGATGGGCGATGGCTTGCGCTGATGCCGTGTCCAGCATCACCCGCCCCAGCGGCGTGGCAAACGCCTCCACACCGGGCAACGCCAAACCGCGCACCGCGACACGGTGCGTCGGCCCCAGCAACACCACACGACGGATACGCGCCGCGATGGGTGCGAGGGAGGCGTAAGCGGTGGCGGCGATGGCACCGGAATAGATATACCCGGCATGCGGCACGATCAGCGCCTTAGCAGCCAGATCGTGAGGCCGCGCCCCGTCCAACAACTGTTGCACGTCCTGCGCAAGCTGCACGGGTTCAGCGGGATAGAACATTCCTGCGACTGCGGGCGGGCGGATGGTAGGCATGACGATCTCCCTTCTCCAATGCTTCCAACGTGGTGGCGAATAGTGAGGAATCAAGAGTGAATTTGAGAGCCTCTTAAGGAAACGCGGCTTATCGAATCATCTCCTCACTACGCTCTTGCGTAATTCCTCCAGTAACAACATACCCAGCCCGAACGGAAGGATGAACCACCAGACTTCGATCCCGAGCGGCGCGGTGCCAAACAGCGCATTACCCCACGGGGTGTAGACGATGAACAACAGCAGCAGCAACTCAAAGCCGATGCCATAGACGATCATGCGATTGAAACGGTGGCCGCGACTGAACGCGGACAGGCTGGGGTGCCTGCACAGGAAGACGTTGACCACTTGCATGGCGATGATCGCCGATAGACAGGCGGTTGTGGCTTGCAGATACAAGGCGTCATGCATGCCCAGCACGGTACCGAACTGCCAGCCAGCGCCGTGCAACACAAAGAAGAATGCAGCCATGCCCGCCGCCGCTTCCAGCACACCCAGGAACAGATAAGCGCGTAGCAAGGTCCCACGGTCTAGGAGGCGCTCGCTGCGCGATCGGGGCGGGCGTTGCATGATGTCTGCATCGGGCTTCTCTGTACCCAGTGCCAGCGCGGGCAGCATGTCGGTGCCGAGATCGACCGCAAGGATCTGGATGATGGTGAGCGGCAGCGGGATCTTGAACAGCACGAAGGCCAGATACGGCACCATCTCCGGCACGTTGGAGGTGAGGATGTAGGTGAGGAACTTGCGCACGTTGTCGTACACCGCGCGCCCTTCTTCGATGGCCGCAACGATGGTGGCGAAGTGGTCGTCGAGCAGGATGATGTCGGCCGCTTCCTTGGCGACATCGGTGCCGGAAAGTCCCATCGCGATGCCCACATCGGCGCACTTCAACGCAGGTGCATCGTTCACACCGTCGCCGGTCACTGCCACGACTTCGCCTTTGCGTTGCAAGGCTTGCACGATGCGCATCTTCTGGTCGGCACCGGTGCGCGCAAAGATCAGCTCCGGTTCGTCGAGCAGCAGTTGCAGATCGGTGTCCGACATAGTGCGCAACTTGTCGCCGGTGACGGCCAGCGGGTTCTGCGCCAACCCTACCTCGCGCGCCAATGCGCTGGCCGTGTGCGGATGGTCGCCGGTGATCATGATGACGCGGATACCGGCAGCATGGCAGGTGGTGATCGCTTCAGCCACACCAGGGCGCGGCGGATCGACCAGACCAATCAGTCCGGCGAATACCAGTTCGCTTTCGGATTGTGTCGTGTGTGGCGACAAGCTGCGGTAAGCGAGGGCGATCACGCGCAGCCCCCGCTCCGTCATTTCATCCTGGGTGTCGAGCAGAAGCGTGCGCCCTGCCGCGTCGAGCGGGATGACTGCTCCTTGTTGCAAAGTGGCAGTGCACAGCGACAACACACTCTCCGGTGCGCCCTTGCAATACAGCATGTGTCCCTGCGGCGTGTCGCAGACGACGGACATGCGCTTGCGCTCGGTGTCGAACGGTATCTCGTCCACACGCTTGAACACCGTTCCGGCGGGTACGCCTTGCAGCAGCGCCACTTCCATCGGGTCGCCCTGCCACATCGCTTTCCCGTCCTGTTCGACGCGGTGCAGATCATGGCAATGACGCATGACGGCGCACATAGGCTCAACTGCAGGCAGTTCATCGGGCTGCAACAGCGTGCCGGAATAGAACACTTGGCGAATGCTCATGCGGTTCTGCGTCAACGTGCCGGTCTTGTCGCTGCAGATGACCGTAGCTGCGCCCAGTGTCTCCACGGCCGGCAGGTGACGTACCAGCGCGTTCTTCTTCGCCATGCGCTGGGTCGCCATCGCCAGCGAAAGGGTGACCGTGGGGAGCAATCCTTCCGGCACGTTGGCAACGATGATGCCGATAGCGAACACCAGGTTCGCCCAGAACGACAAGCCGATCAACTGGCCGATGATGAAGAACGCCACGCCGAGCAGAACGGCAAACAGTGCCACCAGTTTGGACAAGTGCGCGATCTCTTTTTGCAGCGGCGACAGCGGTTCGCGTGCGACTTGTGTGAGACGCGCGATGTTGCCGAATTCGGTATGCATACCGGTGGCATACACCATTGCTTTCGCTTCGCCCGAGATGAGCGAGGTACCGGCGTGCAGAATGTCGCGCCGCAACGCGGCCTGCTCTTCGCTGGTCGTGCTGGTGTCGCGCGTCATCGGTGTCGATTCTCCGGTGAGATTGGCGGTGTTGACGCGCACGCCGAAGGCTTCCATCAAACGGCAATCGGCGGGAACATCATCACCCGCTGCCAACTGCACCACATCGCCCGGCACCAGTTGCGCCACCTGCAGTTGCACGGCCTTGCCGTCGCGCAGTGCGGTGGTGTGACGCGGTAGCAGATCGCGCAACGCGGCCAGCGCTTTTTCCGCGCGATATTCCTGCCAGAACGAGAACAGGCCGTTGACCAGAATGACGCCGAGCACCGCGTAACCCAGCATCGCCATGCCCTGACCCGGTTCGCGCCACTCGGCAAAAAAAGCCAACCCGACGGCCAGCCACAGGATCAGCGCGAAAAAGTGGGTGAATTCTTTGAATAGCCTGCTGATGACTGACTGGCTGGAGATCTTTTCGATCCGGTTGGCACCATACTTTGCCAAGCGCTGCACAGCTTCAGCATGCGACAGTCCCAGTGCGCTGCTGTGCAGATGCGCATAGAGTCTTTCAATATCATGCTGGTGCGGGTTCATGATGTTCAGTCGAAATATTTTCACCGGCAGTCATGGGTTATAAGTCACCTCGGTGGCCGCCCCATAAGCTACTTAGCCTTATCGTTGTCACGCTCTTTTGCCAGCGATGCACGAAACTCTTCGAGCCGGCCATGGAAATCATTTGCATCGCCATAGTCCAGAAAACGCTTATAGCGCGCATGCGCACCGAGCACTTTTCGGGCGTGCTTGATCGGACAGAAATACTGCTCGGTGCGCGAGGTGATCTCTTGCGCGTAACCCAGTAGCCCGACCGCATAGGAGCAATACATGCAATCCACTTTCTCGATGATGTTCAGATAGGCCAGATGCTGATGGTCGAACATGATGTAGTCCGCGCGCCGCACTCTGGCGACACCGTAGATGGGGAAGCAGGTCAGTTGATAAAAGCTGATGCACAGGTCGAACAAGGCCAGCGGCACGATCATGCCGTAGATGATGGGGGCGGTAAGGTAATTCTGCGGACGGACGGTGGTGAACCAGTGAAAGAGTCCCATTCTGGCTTTGAGGTGCGCTTCCCGGATAGCGTGCTCGAAGGTGACGCGCTTGCCTTCGATCTGGTAACGCAAGCGGCCTTCCTGCTCTTCGATGGCCGTATGCAATTCGTCTTCGAGAGAAGCTATCTGGTCGAGAATCTGGCGTACTCTGCTGTTCATGACAGTCCTCTCTGGCATTGGCTTGATGTACGGCACATTTGTGTCGTACCTGCGCAGTATAAGCATTAGGTGCTGGCTGAGCGCAACGATGCCGATGGACAGAATAATCAGGACATCGAACATTTAGGCGAAGTCGTACAGCAGCAGGTAGGCGTATGTGAGTATTGTTAGCTTCCGCGCGTCACTCCTTGCGCTTGAAAGCAATAGCAATCACCTCTATTAATATACCAAGCACAAACACCAATGCGCCCACCCATGTTTCAGATGCCAAAAAAATCATTGCCCCGCCCACTAGCATCAGCAATACGGAAACAGGGCGACGGATATGCGAATTCTTCAACATCATTTAGCTCCTTTGCCGCCAGTGGTTCACGACACCTGCTCTAGCGCCTCGCGCCAACGTTGCCAGATTGCGGCAGCATCACAACAATCATACTCAGCAGGCGGTTCTTGTCTCAACCTGAGTGTCCCAAGCGGCGCGTAACGTTCTTAAGCTCCGATCAGTCTTGACGAACCACCCAGTGATTGTATGGACTGCAATTACTACAACGACATCCAGCGAGCGACCCCACAGTACACCCTTTAAGCAGTGAGATACAAACCGTCACAGACCGCTGCCACGGCCTTATTATGTCGACATATTTAAATATCTTTGCCATTTCAAGCATTATTAGTGCTAGCATTACCTAGGATTGTCGACAATCGGAGCAAAATCGAATGTTAGTCAAAGTTCCAGAACAAGGCACCCTCGCAGACGTTGCAGCGCATCGTCTGGCGCACAGCATCGTCACCGGCGAGCTGGCGCAAGGCCAGAAACTGAACGAGGCAGAGCTAGCCGAACGCTTCGGTATGGGGCGCGGCCCATTGCGCGAAGCGCTACGACATCTGGAAGGTATGCGTCTGGTGACGCGCATCCCCAACGCAGGGACGCGGGTGGTGGTACTTGATCGCAAGACCCTCTCCGATATCTATGGTGTACGTGAAGCGCTGGAAGGCATGGCCTGCCGTCTCGCCGCCACGCAGATGTCTGATGAAGAGATCGCCAAATTGAGCAAGCTGCTCGACAACCACGAAGAGCAGATCAAGAAAGTAGGCGGCAAAGTCTATTCACAAAGCGAGGGCGACCTCGATTTCCATTTCCAGATCGCACGCGGCAGCCGCAACGAAATGTTGATGCACATGCTCGGCAGTGAGCAATACCAACTCCTGCGCATGTGCCGTTACCGCACCAGCCGCAAAGCCACCCGTACCAAACCTGCCTTGCAACAACACCGCCAGATCGTCGCCGCATTGGAACAACGCGACGGCGAACTGGCAGAGCTACTCATGCGTCGCCACATCCAAGGCGCATGGAAGAGCATCAGCGAAATGATCGATAAAGAGGAGGAGGAGGCATGAGCAGTGAGCAGGGGCCCCGCCTGCGGGGATGTGAACGTCCGCGAGTGCTGCCAAGCCTCCGATACGCCGTACGCAAAAACAAAATTCAACTTAAAGAGGAGGCTCGAGTATGAGCAGCACGCCCGGTAACAAACTGCGCCAAGCAGTGAAAGACAATTCCCCACTCCCAGTGGTCGGTGCCGTCACCGCCTACTGCGCCATCCTCGCGCAGAAGAGCGGCCATAAGGCGCTGTACCTTTCCGGCGGCGGCGTGGCGGCTTCTTCGCTGGGCATCCCCGACCTCGGCATCACCACGCTGCACGACGTGTGCGAAGACGCGCGCCGCATCACCGCCGCGAGCGACCTGCCGCTGCTGGTGGACATCGACACCGGCTGGGGCGGCGCGTTCAACATCGCGCGTGCGACGCGTGAAGTAGCGCAAGCCGGTGCGGCGGGCTTCCACATCGAAGACCAAGTGATGCAGAAGCGTTGCGGTCACCGTCCTAACAAAGCCATCGTGAGCCAGCAAGAGATGGTGGACCGTGTGAAAGCGGCGGTGGATGCGCGTGTGGACAGCAGCTTCGTCATCATGGCGCGCACCGATGCGTTAGCAGTGGAAGGCATGCAGTCCGCCATCGACCGTGCGCAAGCGTGTGTCGAAGCCGGTGCGGACATGATCTTCCCTGAGGCGATGACCAAGCTGGAGCAATACAAGGAATTCACCAAGGCGGTGAACGTGCCGGTGTTGGCGAACATCACCGAGTTCGGTGCGACACCGTTGTTCACTACACAAGAATTGTCCGGCGTGGGCGTGCAGCTAGTGTTGTATCCCCTCTCCGCTTACCGCATGGAGCTTTACGACTATCTCGGCTATCACGAGTTCGAGCAACAGCTCGATCGCTTGTTCGCTGAAAAAGGTGCTGAATAACTTTTCAATTAGGAGAATGACATGGCAGAAGAAACGACATTACCGAAGCCCAAGAAGTCTGTCGCACTATCTGGCACCGTCGCGGGCAACACGGCGGTGTGTACCGTCGGACGTACCGGCAACGACCTGCACTATCGCGGCTATGACATCCTCGACTTCGCCGAGCAGGCGGAGTTCGAAGAGATAGCGCACTTGTTGATCCACGGCACGCTACCGACTGCTGCTCAACTTGCTGCCTACAAAACCAAACTGAAGACCCTGCGCGATCTGCCACCAGCGGTGAAGCAAGCACTGGAAGCACTGCCTGCCAATGCACACCCGATGGATGTGATGCGTACAGGTTGCTCGGTGCTGGGCACCGTGGAGCAAGAGTCCGAGAAGCACGACCCCTCCAAGACCAAAGAGATCATCGACCGTATGATGGCGAGCTTCGGCTCGATGCTGGTGTACTGGCATCACTTCACCACCTCGGGCAAACGCATCAGCGTAGTGACCGACGACGACTCCATCGGCGGACACTTCCTGCATCTGCTGCATGGCAAGCCCGCTCGCGAATCCTGGGTACGTGCGATGCACACTTCGCTCATCCTGTACGCGGAGCATGAATTCAACGCCTCCACCTTCACCGCACGCGTCATCGCGGGCACCAACTCCGACATCTACTCCTGCATCACCGGTGCCATCGGTGCGTTGCGTGGACCTAAACATGGCGGCGCGAACGAAGAAGCATTCCGCATCCAGAGCCGCTACAAAAGTGCCGACGAGGCGGAAGCCGACATCCGCGCACGCGTGGAGCGCAAAGAGATCGTCATCGGTTTCGGTCATCCGGTGTACACCATCTCTGACCCGCGCAACGAAGTCATCAAACGTGTGGCGCAAAGTCTGTCCAAAGAGAACGGCGACACGCTGATGTTCGACATCGCCGCGCGTCTGGAGTCCGTTATGTGGGACACCAAGAAGATGTTCCCGAACCTGGATTGGTTCTCTGCCGTGTCGTACAACCAGATGGGCGTACCGACCGCGATGTTCACGCCGCTGTTCGTCATCGCCCGCGTCACCGGCTGGGGCGCACACGTGATGGAACAACGTGCCGACGGCAAGATCATCCGCCCAAGCGCCAATTACATCGGCCCTGAAAATCAGAAGTGGGTGCCATTGGCTGAGCGCGGTTAAGAAAGCAAAGAAGGAATCTATGAATACCCAATACCGCAAGCCTTTAGCTGGGAGCAAGCTGGACTACTTCGACACCCGCGCGGCCGTCGAAGCCATCCAGTCCGGTGCCTATGCCAAACTGCCCTACACCTCCAAAGTGTTGGCAGAACAACTGGTGCGCCGTTGCGAACCGAGTGAACTGACCGATGCACTGAAACAGTTGATCGAACGCAAGAGCGACCTGGATTTTCCGTGGTATCCCGCCCGTGTCGTGTGCCACGACATTCTCGGTCAGACCGCATTGGTGGATCTCGCCGGTCTGCGTGACGCGATCGCCGACCAAGGTGGTGACCCTGCCTTGGTCAACCCGGTCGTGCCGACCCAGTTGATCGTCGACCACTCGCTGGCCGTGGAAGCCGCCGGTTTCGACAAGGATGCCTTCCGCAAGAACCGCGAGATCGAAGACCGTCGCAACGAAGACCGTTTCCACTTCATCGAGTGGACCAAGACTGCGTTCAAGAACGTGGATGTGATCCCTGCCGGTAACGGCATCATGCACCAGATCAATCTGGAGAAGATGTCGCCGGTGATCCAAGCGCGTGACGGCGTCGCCTTCCCCGATACTTGCGTGGGCACCGACTCGCACACCCCGCACGTCGATGCCCTCGGGGTTGTCGCCATCGGTGTCGGCGGGCTGGAAGCGGAGACCGTCATGCTGGGCCTCCCTTCCATGATGCGTTTGCCGGACATCGTGGGCGTGAAGCTGGTCGGCAAGCGTCAGCCCGGCATCACCGCTACCGACATCGTGCTGGCGCTGACCGAGTTCCTGCGCAAAGAAAAGGTGGTCGGCGCTTGGGTCGAATTCTTCGGCGCAGGCGCGGACAGCCTCAGCATCGGCGACCGTGCGACCATCTCCAACATGTGCCCTGAATACGGCGCGACGGCGGCGATGTTCTACATCGACGCGCAGACTATTACCTACCTGAAGCTGACCGGCCGCGAGCCAGAGCAGGTCGCCCTCGTGGAGAACTACGCCAAGACCACCGGGCTGTGGGCGGATCAGATGGTTGCCGCCGAATACGAGCGTGTGCTGGAATTCGATCTGTCCAGCGTGGTGCGCAACATGGCAGGGCCTTCCAATCCGCACCGTCGTCTGCCAACGTCCGCCCTGCACGAGCGCGGCATCGCGGACGAAGCCAAACTTGCTTCGGGCAAAGCCGAAGAAGCACAAGGCCTGATGCCGGATGGTGCGGTCATCATCGCTGCCATCACTTCCTGCACCAACACATCCAACCCGCGTAACGTGGTTGCCGCCGCCTTGCTGGCAAAGAAAGCCAACGCGCTGGGACTGCTGCGCAAGCCTTGGGTCAAGACTTCTTTTGCGCCCGGCTCCAAAGTCGCCGAGCTGTACCTGAAAGAAGCGGGCCTGCTGTCGGAACTGGAGAAACTGGGCTTCGGTATCGTCGGCTTCGCCTGCACCACCTGCAACGGCATGTCCGGCGCGCTCGATCCGAAGATCCAGCAGGAGATCATAGCCCGCGACCTGTACGCCACCGCCGTACTGTCCGGCAACCGCAACTTCGACGGTCGTATCCACCCGTATGCCAAGCAAGCCTTCCTGGCTTCCCCACCGCTGGTGGTCGCTTACGCGATCGCAGGCACGGTGCGCCTCGACATTGAGCAGGATGCATTGGGCACCGACAAGTCCGGCAAGCCAGTCATGCTGAAGGACATCTGGCCTTCCGACGAGGAGATCGACGCCATCGTTGCGGCGTGCGTGAAGCCGGAACAGTTCAAGCAGATCTACATCCCGATGTTCGATCTGGGCGTGATCGCAGCGGCGAAAAGTCCGCTGTACGACTGGCGTCCGATGTCCACCTACATCCGTCGTCCGCCGTATTGGGAAGGGGCACTGGCTGGCGAGCGCACTTTGAAAGGGATGCGTCCGCTTGCAGTGTTACCAGACAACATCACAACTGATCATCTGTCGCCATCGAACGCGATCATGCTCGACTCTGCCGCCGGTGAATATCTGGCGAAGATGGGTCTGCCGGAAGAAGACTTCAACTCTTACGCGACGCACCGTGGTGACCACCTCACCGCACAGCGCGCCACCTTCGCCAACCCGCAGTTGGTCAACGAGATGGCCGTGGTCAACGGTGAGGTGAAGAAGGGTTCCCTCGCCCGCGTCGAGCCGGACGGCAAGGTGATGCGCATGTGGGAAGCCATCGAGACCTACATGGGTCGCAAGCAGAACCTGATCATCGTGGCCGGTGCCGACTACGGCCAGGGCTCTTCGCGTGATTGGGCGGCCAAAGGCGTGCGTCTGGCCGGTGTGGAAGCCATCGTTGCAGAAGGTTTCGAGCGCATCCACCGTACCAACCTGGTCGGCATGGGCGTGCTGCCGCTGGAGTTCAAGACGGGCGATACGCGCAAGACCTGGGCCATCGACGGTACCGAGACCTATGACGTGGAAGGCGACATCGCCCCGCGCGCCAACCTGTCCGTGGTGATGCACCGCAAGAATGGCGAGACGGTGCGCATCGCTGTCACCTGCCGTCTGGATACCGCCGCCGAAGTGCGCGTGTACAACGCGGGCGGTGTGCTGCAACGCTTCGCGCAGGACTTCCTCGAAGGAGCGGCATGATGGCGCAAACCCAGATCAAGATACCTGCCACCTACATGCGCGGCGGCACATCGAAAGGTGTGTTCTTCCGGCTGGAAGATCTGCCGCAAGCGGCACAGGTTCCGGGCAAGGCGCGTGACCGTCTGTTCCAGCGCGTGATCGGCAGCCCCGATCCTTATGCCGCGCAGATCGACGGCATGGGGGGCGCAACCTCCAGTTCCAGCAAGTGCGTGATCCTGTCGAAAAGCTCACGCCCTGATCATGACGTGGATTACCTCTACGGCCAGATCTCCATCGATAAAGACTTCGTTGACTGGAGCGGTAACTGCGGCAACCTGTCCACCGGTGCGGGCGCGTTCGCGATCCATGCCGGATATATCGATGCCGCTCGTCTGGCGCAGGATGGTGTCTGCACCGTTCGCATCTGGCAGGCCAACATCAGCAAGACCATCATCGCCCATGTGCCAGTCAGCAAGGGGCAAGTGCAAGAGACCGGTGATTTCGAACTGGATGGTGTGACCTTTCCGGCAGCGGAGATCGTGCTGGAGTTCATGGATCCGTCCAATGACAGCGAAGAAGGTGGCAGTCTGTTCCCGACCGGCAATCTGGTCGATCAGCTCGATGTGCCCGGTGTCGGCAGTTTCCCGGCCACCATGATCACCGCCGGCATCCCGACCGTGTTCGTGAATGCAGCGGACATCGGTTACAGCGGCACCGAATTACGCGAAGCCATCAATACCGACCCAGCAGCGCTGGCGCGTTTCGAAAAGATTCGCGTGGCGGGTGCATTGCGCATGGGTTTGATCA
>VBWD01000026.1:0-32787 GCA_006218055.1 Gallionellaceae bacterium | reverse complement strand
GTCGATCTGCTGGTGCGCGCCCTGTCGATGGGCAAACTGCACCATGCCATGATGGGCACGGCAGCGGTGGCGATCGGTACGGCGGCAGCGATTCCCGGCACGCTGGTCAACCTGGCCGCGGGTGGCGGAGAACGCGATGTGGTGAAGTTCGGCCATCCCTCCGGCACATTGCGAGTCGGTGCCGCCGCCAGCCAGAACGGTGGCGAATGGAAAGTCGAGAAAGTGACCATGAGCCGCAGCGCGCGCGTGCTAATGGAAGGCTGGGTGCGTGTTCCCAGTGATAGTTTTTAGCCGAGTTTTTCGGTAGCACTGCACACACTCCTTCCCCCATGCAGGGGGAAGGTTGTACCCGCAAGGGGCAGGCCGTGGTTGTACGGCGCTAAAGCGCCAACAACACACGCACGGATGGGGGTAGAAGTGTCCAGACTCACAGTTTCTACCCCCTCCCTAGCCCTCCCCCTGCAAGGGGGAGGGAATGAACGAAGTTCTAAATGAGAGGAGTCAAACACATGAGCTACCAAACCGAGTACGACCGTTCGATGAAGGACCCGAAAGGCTTCTGGGGTGACCAAGCCAAAGCGCTGGAGTGGACCAAGTTTCCGCAGACGATCCTGACGACCGATACAGACGGTATCGGTCACTGGTTCGCTGATGGTGAGATGAACACGGCCTACATGGCGCTGGACTATCACGTGAAGAATGGACGCGGCGATCAAACGGCGATCATCTACGACTCTCCTGTCACCAATACCAAACGCAAGTACACGTATTCAGAGCTGACCGATGAAGTGGCACGCACTGCGGGCATGCTGGCTGACTTGGGCGTGGTCAAAGGCGACCGCGTCATCATCTACATGCCGATGATCCCCGAGGCGGTCATCTCGATGTTGGCGGTGGCACGTTTGGGTGCGATCCACTCGGTAGTGTTCGGCGGTTTCGCACCACCTGAGCTGGCACAGCGTATCGACGACTCGACACCCAAGGTCATCCTCACCGCTTCGTGCGGCATCGAGATCAAGCGCGTCATCGAATACATGCCTTTGCTCAACAAGGCCATCGACTTGTCGAAGCACAAACCGCAAAGCTGCGTGGTGTTCCAACGTCCACAATGCAACGCACCACTCGTTGCAGGACGCGACCATGACTGGGCGACGTTGCTGGCAAAATCAAAAGCTGTGGGTTGCACATCGGTGAAAGGCAGCGACCCGCTGTACATCCTCTACACATCAGGCACGACGGGAAAACCTAAAGGCGTGGTGCGCGAGAACGGCGGCCATGCCGTGGCATTGAAGTACAGCATGAAAGCCATCTACAACGTGGATGCAGGTGATGTGTTCTGGGCTGCGTCAGACGTGGGTTGGGTGGTCGGTCACTCTTACATCGTGTATGGCCCATTGCTGCAAGGTTGCACGACCATCGTGTATGAAGGCAAACCCATCATGACACCGGATGCGGGCGCGTTGTGGCGTCTCATCTCGGAATACAAAGTGAAATCGTTCTTCACCGCGCCCACTGCGTTCCGAGCCGTGAAGAAAGAAGACCCCGATGCCTTACTGATGAAGCCATATGACTTGAGCAAGTTGCAAGTCATCTTCTCCGCCGGTGAGCGTCTCGATCCCCCGACACAAGAATGGCTCACCGAGAAGAGCGGCAAGACCGTGGTGGACCACTGGTGGCAGACCGAAACGGGCTGGGGCATCACCGCCAACCTGTGGGGCGTGGAACCCAAGCCCGTGAAGCTCGGCTCCTCTACCCTGCCCACTCCCGGCTTCGATGTGCGCATCCTCGATGAGAACGGTAAACAGATGGCGGCCAACGAGCAAGGCTACATCGCCATCAAGTTGCCGCTGCCTCCCTCATGCATGAATCGCGTGTGGGGCGACGACAACAAGTTCCGTGAGAGTTATCTGCAATTCCTGCCCGGCTACTACACCACCGGTGACGGCGGTTACATCGACAGCGAGGGTTATGTGTTCGTGATGGGGCGCGTGGACGATGTCATCAACGTGGCCGGACACCGACTCTCCACCGGTGAGATCGAAGAAGTAGTGGCAGGCCATCCCGCCGTTGCGGAATGTGCCGTCATCGCGCGCGACGACGACCTGAAGGGGCAGGTGCCGATGGGTTTGGTGGTGCTGAAGTCTGGCGTAACGATTGACGATGCAGTCTTGCAAAAGGAACTGGTCAATCGTGTGAGGGAAGCCATCGGTGCCATCACCTGCTACAAGGACACCGTCATCCTGAAACGTCTACCCAAAACGCGCTCCGGCAAGACCTTGCGTAAGACACTGAACAAGATCGTTAACGGCCAAGAGTATCAAGTGCCCTCCACCATTGACGATCCGGGCGTCATTCCTGAGATCATCGACATCCTGAAGCAACAGGGTTTCGTGAAGTAAGGCGTAGTTCGCCAAAGTAAAAAGGCTCACAGTGATGTGAGCCTTTTTACTTTGGATCCCCAGAACGCGGCATTGAAGAACCGCATCGGCTAATTCTCAAAACCGACTTTGCTATCTCACACTAGAACTCAGACTGATCTTTCAAGTAATGAGAATCGTAGGGACCAGCAGGCACGCCTAGTCCTCTTGTATTCACTGCCTGATTATTCGCTTGCTGCGCCAGTGGAATGTAATTGGGTGCCGCTTTTTGCATTGCGGCGACAACCGCACTTGCAATTAGACCTGCGATACCATTCGAATTATTTTGCTGGGGCTGATAGACAATTGTTTGATGATTATTCCAAAGAGTTTCGCCTGTCTTTGCGCTCTTGAGTACGTAAGTCAATTCAACAGTGGTGGTTGTAGATAGCACTGCGTATCTAGCGTCCCACCGCTCGATTGTGATGTACATGATTGAATCGGTATTGAACAACTTCCCGAGCCGAGTCGGATCATTGCTATGAACCATGTTTGCATCATTCAGTCCACTTTCTTCCATCACAGACTTAACGAGATGAACTGGAAAGACGTAGTAGCCGCGTTCAGCAATAGGTCTAGAAATCGTTGCTAAGAAATAATCAGGTGCGTCGACATCAACACTTCGATTAACTGTTGGAACAATTAGAACTGAACGGGGATTCTCCGTTCTGAATTGAGTGTAATTAGGCTTGTTGGGAGGGGTGGCACAGCCGCCCAAGAGCAAACTAACTAAGGCCAGACTTGCAATCTGAATACGGGCGTTCATAGTGGTTTCACCGATTTATTGGATCTGGATGCCATTTGGATCATTGAATCCATCAAGGTAGAAGATTCAGGCCATTTGCTCTTTTCTTTTTCGAAAAAAAGTAATGCTTCACTTGATTTTCCTTGTTGATGCAATATGAATCCATACTCCGCGTATACGCCTGGAGGCACTGGCTTATTCGACTTCTCTGCGGTGCTGATCGTGTCTGCAAGTGATTTAGACAGTTCGGCAATCTTTGCTGGGTCTTTGTAATAAGAATACAAAGAAGACTCATAACTTCCCCAATCATATTTGGTCGGTGCAACACAACCCGTTAGGCCCATCAGTGTTAGAAGCAATAAAGGTAAGTAGGTACGCATCATTTAGCTCCTGCATTCACAGTGATGGCTCGTGACTCGCCATTACTTACAAAAGTTTTTTCAGAATGCACCACTGAGCCAGCTTTCTTGATTTGAACGATGTGAGCGCCTTCTTCTACAACAAGCACCTTAGGGTTGCCATCAAACTGTTCGGCTAAGCCAATCTGTATGCCATCAATATAAAGATCCATGCCTTTGACATCACCCTTTATATAGAGAGTTGGCCTGGGCGAGCCAGTACGAACACCTGTCTCGGGGAGTGCGCATGCTGTAAGTGTTAGCGCAACAAATATTGAGAGAATAATTTTCATGATGTCATTCCTTGGATTCACTGATAAATACAACGCTACCGTTTGTGGAAGAGGCTTTCCCAGATACTAGTTCGGCAATCGACCCTTCGTTGCTTTCGTTATCACCGAAGCTACTGATAACTTTTGCTTTGCCAATTTCTGTTGGGGGAAGTGTTATAGAAAAACCTGTTTGGCCACTTTTAACTGTTTCTCCCTGAGTCATGACTGAAAGATGATCACCGACCTTTATTCCTTGGCGTTGCCCACCAGAGATAATGAGTTGATTACCGGATACCTTCAGAATGTCAGTTCTCCATGGACGCTCTTGGAGTTTGGTCATTAGCGCAACTTGTAGGTCTGATATGGCGGCACCGATAGCTCTGTCGTTTAACGATCCATCGTAGTCAGCTTTGCTGCCGTAGCCAGCCACTTCACCAGACTGTGTGCTTGCCTCGCCTGTGCCAGATGCTGAGAAGAACGAGTAACCGGTTCTCGCATCAACCAGCCTAACTTCGACTTTCGCTCGAGCAGTTTGAATCTTTGTCGCACTTAGGAAACCTGACTTGCCAGTTGTGCCGCGACCGAATTCGGTAACCGAGCCAAGAATCAGAGCATCAACTCCAATCAATTCTCCCTCTTTCAGTATTGCCTGTTCAGCCTTAATCTTGCTTGCATCTTGGCGCTCAAATACTAAAAACTTGTTGGATGCCACCAATCGGCTTGCCAACATATCTGATGCTTGCTTACCCAAGGGGTCCGAATTTTCATCAACTTGAAATGTCTTTCCGTAATTAGTCTCGTTTGTGAAGCGTCCTATAGCTACCTTGCGCTTCAAGGTTTTCTCTTCGACTTGAATGGCCACTTTCTGAGCTTCGATTTGTTGCTGGCGCGAGACGGGTACTTCTACTTCTTGCTTGGGCTTATCGGTGACTGCGCAACCAAAGAGCCCTAATGATGCAGCCAATATTGTTATGGTGGATTTTGAATGGGAAGAGAAGAACAGCATGAACAGCCTCCAGAAGTGAACTCCAAACGAAAATGGCTCAAAGAAAACGAAATTTCGTTTTTCTATGACCGATTAGGGTTGTACGCTACATCTGAAGATAAACATATATGCCTGTTGGCCTATATCTAGGCCTATGCATTCCGGCATATATCATTAAGACCATACGTATGGTAGGGCGAGATTAATTAACGATTCAGGTAACTCACACCAACATATTTCAGATTGGTGGAAGTAAGAGGGATTTCCAAAATGAATGCCGCCTGAGCCAACAATAGGATCTTGCCAGTGACGCTGACCTAATTGTGGATCGCCCACATCGTATCAACGATCCGGGCGTCATCACTGAGATCATCGATATCCTGAAGTAACAGGGATTCGTGAGTATGCCACGCAGTATTTGAGATGTACTTATTGGTAGGCAACGCTGCCACCTCAGCAGGTTGCCTACCATTAGTTCCGATTACAACTGTTCAAGACTTTATTGTCACGAAACACACACCAGAAACTACCAGCCTGATTCGCGCTCTGGCGTAGCGGTGATCTTATGGATTGAGAGGTCGGCACCGTTGAATTCTTCTTCTGCATCAAGACGGATTCCGACAAATCGCTTCAACAATCCGTACACGATGAAACCGCCTCCAAGGGCGATCCCTACACCCATCAGTGTGCCGATAAGTTGCGACATGAAGCTGATGCCCCCGAAGGCTAGACCGCCGGTGCCGCCCAGTGCTTGTGCACCGAAAATACCCACAGCGATACCTCCCCAAGCACCGCACAAACCATGTAACGGCCACACACCGAGTACATCGTCTATCTTCCAGCGGTTCTGGGTGAGTGTGAACATAACAACGAACAGCGCGCCAGCAACACCGCCAACGATGAGCGCACCGACTGGATGGAACACATCCGAACCAGCGCAGACGGCGACTAATCCTGCGAGTGGGCCGTTATGCACGAAGCCGGGGTCGTTCTTACCCAACCACAGTGCAGTGAGCGTACCGCCCACCATGGCCATCAATGAATTCACCGCGACGAGGCCGCTGATGCCGGTGATGGTCTGGGCTGACATGACGTTGAAGCCGAACCAACCCACCGTTAGGATCCAAGCGCCAAGCGCCAAGAATGGGATGCTGGAAGGTGGATGCGCAGAGATACGGCCTTCTTTGTTGTAGCGACCACGCCGCGCGCCGAGCAACAATACGGCTGCCAAGCCGATCCAACCGCCCACCGCATGCACGACGACCGATCCAGCGAAGTCATGGAAACCCGCACCGAAGGTCGTCTTCAACCAATCTTGGATGCCGTAGTGATTGTTCCAAGCGATACCCTCGAAGAAGGGATAGACGAATCCGACCAGCAGGAAAGTAGCGGCGAGTTGTGGGTTGAATCTCGCACGCTCTGCGATACCGCCCGAAACGATGGCTGGGATAGCTGCCGCGAAGGTCATCAGGAAGAAGAATTTGACGAGGTCATAGCCGTTCTTCTGAGCGAGCTGCTCTGCCCCCACAAAGAAATTGACGCCATAAGCGATGCTGTAACCGATGAAAAAATAGGCCAATGTAGAAACGGCTAGGTCACTCAGTATCTTCACCAAGGCATTCACTTGGTTCTTCTTGCGCACCGTACCCAGTTCGAGGAATGCGAACCCTGCGTGCATTGCCAGCACCATGATGGCGCCTAACAAAACGAATAAAACGTCATTGCTAAATTTCAACTCTTCCATGCTGCTCTCCTAATGTGCGAACGGCATACTGCTTGCAAGAACCGTTCCCGATCTATAACTGACTGAAAAATATAAGGGTGCCAATAAACGCAATGTGATCCATCGAGATGAATGTGCCGAAACGGTGCGCATTACGTATATCGCACCATTGATTCGCACCATTCAGGTGCGCCGGATCACTTCCAATCTTTGAGATGTTTCTCCAGCCAGAACAACCCCACGATGGTTTTGCTATCGGTGATCTTGCCTAGGCGTACCCACTCGATGGCTTCGCTCAATGAGAGTTCGAACACTTCGAGGAACTCGCCTTCATCCAGCCTGCTACCCTGGTGTGTCAGACCGCGCGCGATGAAGTATTCCAAGCGTTCATCCGAGTAACCGATGCATGGGTATGCCGAGGTGAGATGCATCCATTCGCTTGCTACGTAGCCGGTCTCTTCCAACAGTTCCCGTTGTGCAGTGGCGAGAATGTCCTCCCCCTTATCGATCTTGCCCGCAGGCAACTCGATGAACTCCTGACGCGGTGGATAACGATACTGGCGCTCCATCACTAGATTACCGTTTTCCAATATGGCCAGCATCACAACCGCTCCCAGATGAACCAGATACTCACGGCTGCTGCTAGAGCCATCCGGTAACAGCACGCGGTCTTTGCGCACTTCTAGAAAGCCGCCGTCGTAGACGAGTTCGCTGTCAATCTGCTTTTCCGTGAGGTCCATTTCCACTCTCTACAAAAAAATACTCCCGCCGTAGCGGGAGTATTCATTCATTTAAACCATGCGATCAATGCAAAAGCAAAGACTGTTGCACCGCTACCGCGCACACCGACATCAATGCGCCCGGCAAGATACCCAAGGCCAGCACAGCAAGGCCGTTGATGGAGATGAGCAATGCGCTGTCCGGTTGCACGTAGATCTTTTCGTGGCTCTCGGGCGCATCGAAGTACATCAGCTTGACGATGCGCAGGTAGTAGAACGCACCGATCAACGAGAACAGCACGGCCATGACGACCAACGGGATATGGCCTGCCTGCACCGCTGCATTCAACACCGAGAATTTGGCATAGAAACCGACTGTAGGCGGCACACCGGCCATTGAGAACATCAACAACATCATCATGAATGCCAGCCACGGGCTGCGTTGGTTGAGTCCCTTGAAATCATTGATGCTGTCCGCTTCAAAACCTTCGCGCGATAGCAACATGATCATGGCGAATCCGCCCAAGCTCATCAGCACATAGACCACGGCGTAAAACATGGCCGCGCCGTAACCTTCGATGGAACCGCTCAAGACACCGATCAACATGAAGCCCATGTGTGCGATGGTGGAGTAAGCGAACATGCGTTTCAGATTGGTCTGCGCGATAGCGGTGATATTACCCACGGCCATGGACAGCACGGCCAACACCATCAACATGCCTGCCCAATGGATCATCATCGGTTGCAGTGTCTCCACCAAGATACGCATCAAGAAGGCGAAGGCAGCCAACTTGGGAGCGGAACCAATGAACATGGTCATCGCAGTCGGTGCGCCGTGATACACATCTGGCACCCACATATGGAATGGGACTGCGCCCAACTTAAAAGCCAGCCCAGCAACCAAGAACGCCAAGCCGAACACCAGCAACTCAACATTAGGTGTGCCGTGTGCGATGACGTTGGAGATCGTTTGGATGTCAAGCGAACCCGTCGCGCCGTAAATCATGGACATGCCGTACAACAAGAAGCCAGATGCCATCGCGCCCAGAATAAAATACTTCATGGCAGATTCAGTCGCGGTAGCGGAATCGCGTTGCAACGCCACCATCGCATACAGACACAAGGCCAGTATCTCAAGGCCCATGTAGAGGGTAACGAAGTTGCTGGCCGAGATCATCACCATCATGCCGAGGGTGGAAAGCAATACCAAGCTGAGGAACTCACCGGTGAACAATCCACGCGTAATGAGGTAGCTACGCGAATACACCAACATCATAGAAACCGACAGATAGGTGAGCAACTTGAGCACGTCGGACATCAGATCGTCCACGAACATATTGTTGAACAGATGCGCAACACCCATTTCGTGTGTGGCGACGGTGATCAACGAGCACCCCAGCAAACTCACCTGCACCAACAGGTAAGTCATCGTTCTGGTATAGCCAGGAATGAGTACGTCTAGTATCAAGATGATGCTCACCATGATGAGCAGGAATATCTCAGCGTAGGCGGGGAATAATGTGGAGATGTAAGTCATGACTTCCTCTTAGATTTTTGAGCGTGCCAAGTGAACCAATAAGTCGTTCACTGAAGCATGCATGATCTCGCTCAAAGGTAACGGATACAGACCCATCACCAACACGCTAATTGCCAGTAGCGACAAGACAACGATCTCCCGTGCGCCAATGTCGTGTAGATGTTTGACATGGTCGTTCGCGACTGCACCGAACACGACGCGCTTGTACATCCACAGGGTGTAAGCGGCGCCAAACACCAGCGTGCTAGCTGCAGCAAAGGCGTACCAAAAGTTCACTTTGACTGCGCCCATGATGACCATGAACTCGCCCACGAAACCACTGGTTCCGGGCAAACCACTGTTGGCCATGGCGAACAACATGAAGAAGGCGGCGAACACGGGCATGGTATTCACCACACCACCGTAGTCCACGATCTGACGCGAATGCACGCGGTCATACATCACACCGATACATAGGAAGAGTGCGCCTGCCACGAAGCCGTGCGAGATCATCTGCAACAACGCACCTTCCATACCGTAGGCATTGAAGATGAAGAAGCCAAGGGTGACGAAGCCCATGTGCGAGATGGATGAATAAGCCACCAGCTTCTTCATATCGGCTTGTGTCAATGCGACCAAGCCGATGTACACCACCGCGATCAGGGACAGAGCGATCATGAATCCGGCCAGTTCGTGGCTGGCATCGGGCGCGATAGGCATAGAGAAGCGGATGAAACCGTAGGCACCCACCTTCAACATGATGGCGGCCAGTACGACGGAACCACCTGTTGGCGCTTCAACGTGCGCATCCGGCAACCAAGTATGGACGGGGAACATCGGCACCTTCACCGCGAAGGCGAAGAAGAAGGCGATGAAGATGAGTATCTGCGCATCCAGTGGGATAGGCAGTTGGTGGTAATCAAGGATCTCGAAGCTGCCACCTGAATGCAGGTACAGGTACAAGAAGGCCACCAACATCAACAAGGAGCCAAGCAAGGTGTACAGGAAGAACTTGACCGCCGCATACACGCGATTCGGACCGCCCCACACGCCGATGATGAGGAACATCGGAATCAACATCGCTTCCCACATCACGTAGAACAACATCGCATCGAGTGAGGCGAACACCCCGTTGATGAGGCCTGACATGACCAAGAAGGCCGCCATGTATTGCGCCACACGCTTCTCGATGACTGTCCACCCCGCGACCACCACGATCACTGTGAAGAAGCTGTTGAGCAGGATGAACAGCATGGAAATGCCGTCCACACCCAAGTGGTAGTGGATGTTGAAATGACGTATCCAATCCTTCATTTCAACGAACTGCATCGCGCTCGTCATACGGTCGAAACCCGTGTAGAGCGGGATGGTCACCAACAATCCCAACACCGCACCCACGAGGGCGATGATTCTTGCCAACGGTGCATTTCGATCATTACCAGTCGCCAACACCAGCAAACCAAAGATGATGGGAAGCCAGATGGCGACGCTTAACAGTGGATATCCAAAAATCATGCTTATTCCTTCAGTTCTTCTCTAGTGCTGCGCCATTAGAACCAAGTACGTACCGTCAATAGGAGCGATACCCCGACGATCATCCAAAACGCATAGTGGTAGACATAGCCAGTTTGGAAACCACGCAACACGCCCGAGAACATACCAACCACTTTTGCCGAACCATTGACGAAGAAACCGTCGATCAGTTTCACGTCGCCGAATTTCCACAAGTAGCGGCTCGCACCGCGTGCGCCACCTGCAAAGAACCAGTCGTTGAAACGGTCGAAGTAGTACTTTTGATCGAGCAAGGTGTACACCCAGGAGAATCTCTTTTGGATGAGTGCCGGTATCTCTGGACGTTTCAGGTATAGGAACCACGCAGAAGCCACACCCGCGACCGCCAACCAGAATGGTAAGGTCGTCATGCCATGCAAGGCCATTCCCACTGCGCCTTCGTAATGCTCATACATCTCATGCATCGCAGGATGATCGTCCGAGATGAAGATGGCATCGCCGAAATAATCCGTATGCAGGAAAGTACCGATGGTGAAGAAGCCGATCGCCACCGATGGGATCGCCAACAAGATCAAAGGCAGTGTGATGACCCATGATGTCTCATGCGGTTTCTGACCTGGAGCCAAGCCGTGATGCTCATCATGACCGTGGTCGTCATGGCCGTGATGGGCTTTACCGAATCGTTCTTCGCCGTGGAACACCAGGAAGTACATGCGGAAAGAGTAGAAGGCGGTGACGAACACACCGGCGACCACCGCAAAGTACGCGAAGCTGGATCCGGGAATGTTGGTCAGTTGTACAGCTTCGATGATGCTGTCCTTCGAATAGAAGCCGGAGAAGAACGGCGTACCGATCAAGGCCAAGGAACCAATCAAGGAGGTGATCCAAGTGATGGGCATGTACTTGCGCAAGCCGCCCATGTTACGGATGTCTTGGTCATGGTGCATGGCGATGATGACGGAGCCCGCAGCCAAGAACAGCAATGCTTTGAAGAAGGCGTGCGTCATCAGATGGAAGATCGCACCGGTGTACATCGAAGCGCCCAGCGCTACGGTCATATAGCCCAGTTGCGACAAAGTCGAGTAAGCGACCACACGTTTGATGTCGTTCTGGATGATGCCCAAAAAACCCATGAACAAGGCGGTGATGGCACCGATGATGAGCACGAACGACAACGCGGTATCGGACATCTCGAACAAGGGTGACATACGCGCCACCATGAAGATGCCGGCGGTCACCATGGTCGCCGCGTGGATCAGTGCTGAGATCGGTGTTGGACCTTCCATCGAATCGGGCAGCCAGACGTGCAAGGGGAACTGCGCGCTCTTACCCATCGCACCGATGAACAGCAAGATACAGATCGCGGTGATCAGATTCCAAGAGACACCGGGGATAGGCGCCAGGTCGTTCGCATAGTTATGCGCATTGGCGAATACGGTTTGGTAATCCAGGGTACCAAACACCATCAACACCAAAGCGATGCCCAACAAGAAACCAAAGTCACCCACACGGTTGACTAGGAACGCTTTGAGGTTGGCGTAGATCGCTGTGGGCTTGGTGTACCAGAAGCCGATGAGCAGATAGGACACGAGACCCACCGCTTCCCAACCGAAGAACAATTGCATGAAGTTGTTCGCCATCACCAACATCAACATGGAGAAAGTGAACAATGAGATGTAGCTGAAGAAGCGCTGGTAACCGGGATCTTCTTCCATGTAACCGATGGTGTAGATGTGCACCATGAGCGACACGAAAGTCACTACCAGCATCATCGTCACCGTCAATTTGTCGATCAGGAAGCCCACTTGGAAGCTGGTGTCACCCGATGTCAGCCAAGTGTAGATAGGCCCATTAAAGGTGTTGCCGGCAGATACGTCTTGGAAGATCGCCAGCGATGCAAAGAAGGAGACTGCTACCAAAGTGATCGTGATGCGATGAGACCACGTGCGTCCTAGCCACTTACCGAACAGACCGGCGGCAATGGCACCCAACAACGGTGCTAAGGGAACGACCAGATACAGACTATGCATATCCATCAGTACCCAGATCATCCACGTTAATCGTACGCAGATTGCGGAACAGCACTACCAATATTGCCAAACCGATGGCCGCTTCAGCCGCAGCCACTGTCAGAATGAAGAACACGAAGACCTGACCCGATGCATCATTCAGGTAGTGCGAGAACGCGATGAAATTGGTGTTCACCGCCAACAACATCAGCTCGATCGCCATCAGTAACACGATGAGGTTCTTACGGTTGAGGAAGATGCCGACCACGCTGATCGCGAACAATACCGCTCCCAACACCAGATAATGCGACAGGCTTAATTCCAACATGGCATCTCCTTATTTTGCGGCATGAGTCGTTGACTCATGCGCATCCTGTTTTTTTACCGCTGGCACAGAAACGAGACGGATACGATCTGCTCGTTTAACGCTGACTTGCTTGCTGATGTCTTGTGTCTTGGTGTCGCGACGACGACGGAAGGTCAAGGCGATCGCCGCCACCATGGCGACCAGCAACAACACTGCTGCCAGCTCGAACGGATACACGTAATCGGTATAGATCAAACGCCCAAGTTCTTTTGTATTGTCGTAATCGGCCGCATGTCTGACGGCAGTCATGCCGGCACCTGTTGCCTTGTCTCCCAACACATACACCATCTGCACCACGATCAGCGCGGCCAACATGGCTCCAACAGGTAGCCACTGCCAAAAGCCCTTGCGCAGTTGTTCCAGATTGATATCTAGCATCATCACCACGAACAGGAACAGCACCATCACCGCCCCCACGTACACCAGCACCAAGGTGATGGCGAGGAACTCGGCTTCCAGCAATAGCCAGATACCCGCGCTACTGACGAAGGCCAGCACAAGGAACAGAACCGCATGCAAGGGATTACGTGCCGTAATGACGCGCAGGGCCGCGAACACGATCACTGCGGCGAACAAGTAGAACAGGATGGTTTCAAAGTTCATGTGGTGTCCTCTATTTACCGATACTTGGCATCGGCGGTGCGGTCTTTGGCGATCTGCTCTTCGTGCTTATCGCCCACGGCCAACAACATCTCTTTGGTGTAGTACAGGTCGCCGCGCTTCTCGCCGTGATATTCAAATACACGAGTCTCGACGATGGCATCGACCGGACAAGACTCCTCGCAGAAACCGCAGAAGATGCACTTGGTCAGATCAATGTCATATTGCGTGGTGCGGCGTGATTTGTCTTCACGCTCGGCAACTTCGATCTTGATTGCCAACGCAGGACAAACGGCTTCGCACAGCTTGCAAGCGATGCAACGCTCTTCGCCATTGGGATAACGACGTTGTGCGTGCAGGCCACGGAAACGGAAGCTCTGCGGTGTCTTTTCTTCCGGATACTCGACAGTGATGTGGCGCGCAAAGAAATATTTGCCCGTCACCGACATGCCTTTAAGTAATTCCAGCAGCAGGAAACTCTTGAAGAATTTGATTAGTTTATTCATGGTTTGTCCCTAAATATCCTGTCCTTGACCGCTTACCACAGCCAATAGGGAGTCTGCATCCACGCCGCAACCACCACCACCCAGATCAGTGTGAGCGGAATGAATACCTTCCAACCTAGGCGCATCAATTGGTCATAGCGGTAACGCGGGAACGTCGCACGGAACCACAGGAAGATGAACAGCATGACGGACATCTTGCCCAGCATCCAGATCAATCCGGGGATCGCATCGGTCATCGCGCCGAGCACCGGCCAGCCATGAAAGGGGTTGAGCCAACCGCCCAAGAACATCACCGATGTCATGGCTGCGATCAAGATCATGTTGGCGTATTCCGCCAAGAAGAAGATGGCGAAGCCCATGCCGGAATATTCAACGTGGAAACCAGCCACGATCTCGGACTCACCTTCGGCCAAGTCGAACGGTGCACGGTTGGTCTCCGCCACACCAGCGATGAAATACACGATGAACATCGGGAACAACGGGATCCAGTACCAACCCAACATACCGGTTCCGTGCGATTGACCGCGTACGATCTCACCCAGGTTCATGCTCTGTGCCGCCAGCAACACGCACACCAGTGCGAAGCCCATCGCCAGTTCGTAAGAGACGATCTGAGCAGCAGAACGCAACGCGCCCAAGAATGCATATTTGGAGTTGGACGCCCAGCCCGCAATGATGATGCCGTAGACACCCAGCGAGGTCATCGCCAAAAGGTACAACAAGCCTGCATTCACGTCCGCCAAAATCATGCCGTCATCGAACGGTACCACCGCCCAAGCAGCCAATGCCGGTGTCAGTGCCAACACAGGCGCTGCCACAAATAGGAATTTGTTTGAACCGTTAGGAATGATGAATTCTTTTGTGAGCAACTTCAGGCCGTCGGCAACGGGTTGCAACAAACCCCAGTAACCCACTCGATTCGGGCCCGGACGTATCTGCATGAAACCTAGCACCTTGCGCTCTGCCAAGGTCAGGTAAGCCACACCGCCCATGATAGGCAGCACGATGACCATGATCTTGATGGCGGTCCAAACCGGCAACCATGCGGGTCCTAGAAGATCCTGCCCTAGCAGTTGTAACGTTTGTAGCAGCTCCATCATGCACGCTCCACTGTGATCGTTCCGAACATCGCACCCAGCACCGCGGTCGCAGGATGACCTGCCGCGACTCGCACTACGCCTTTGGGCAATCTATCATCGGCACAGCACGCCAATTTGACGCTACCTGCACCTTGGATGACTTTGACGTTCATGCCGGATTTGACACCGATATTGTTCAACTCTTCGCTGTGCATCCAGACTTTCGGAGTGGCGGCATCCGCAGTCGCTTGCAAAGGTGCGGAACGGCGAACAATGGCATCCGTTGTATAGATAGGCACATCACTCACACGCTGCATACCCGATGCAGAAGAAGCAGCCTTCACTTCGACACCCGCGATGGCATTATTCAATTTGGCAGTGATATCCACGCCTTTGAGTGCCTCATCGCGCACAGCCTCGGAGGTATCGAAATCGAAACCGTCAACTTTGAGCAGATTTCCCAACACACGCAATACCTTCCACGCCGGGCGCGCTTCACCCAAAGGTTTCACTGCTCCTTTAAAGCTTTGTGCACGACCTTCGGTGCTGATGAATGTACCCGAGGTTTCAGTGAATGGTGCGATCGGCAACAGCACATCGGCGTAGTCCAGCGCCTTGTGTTTGTAGGCAGACAACACGATGACCGTATCTGCAGATTGCAGTGCTGCCACAGCTTGTTGAGGATCAGCGCAATCCAACTCTGCCTCGACGTTCAGCAACACGTAGGCTTTGCGCGGCGATGCCATCATTGATGCTGCATTCAGGCCATTCGCACCCGGTGTCGCTTGCGCGATATATCCGCCAACGCTGTTAGCCGCTTCGCCCAAGAAACCGAATTTACCGTGCGTCGCCGTGGCGATCTGTTGTGCCAGTGCTTGAAGTTGAGCGGCTTGTGGATGTTGTTGCGCGAAGTTACCCAACAGCACAGCAACGCGTTCGCCGCTGACCAAGCTACCTGCGATGCCTTCAGTATTCTTCGACGCAACTGCTTGCGCCACTTGCGCCAATGTACCCACCAGCGCATCGGGGGCAACCACAGCCTTATGTGCCACATTCATCAATTGGTCGTCATCCACGGAATGGATGAGACTGACTTGCAATCCCTTCCTCACTGCCTGACGGATGCGGGCGGCCAACACAGGATGATCCTTGCGCAGGAAACTACCCACGATCAACAGACGATCCGCGCGACTGATGTCTGCGACAGCCATACCCAACCAAGGTGCACCTTGCTGTTTTGCATCAGCGCTGAAATCGGACTGACGCAAGCGGAAGTCGATGTTGTCGCTGCCCATGCCGCGCATGAGTTTCTGCAGCAAATACATCTCTTCAAGGGTCGAGCCACCCGTTGCCAAAGCGCCAACTTGTTCAGTTCCCGCCCCATTGGCGATGTGGCGCAAACCGTTCGCTGCATATTCAAGCGCGACTTGCCATTCCACTTCTTGCCACTTGCCGTCTTGCTTGATCATCGGCTTGGTCAAACGATCTGGTGTATTCAGCCCCTCATAGGCGAAACGGTCTTTGTCCGACAACCAGCATTCGTTGATGTCTTCATTCTCGATGGGGAGAACACGCAACACTTGATTGTTCTTGGTTTGCACAGCCAGATTGGAACCTAGGCTGTCGTGCGCGCTGATGGAACGGCGACGTGACAACTCCCACGAACGTGCTTTGTAGCGGAAAGGTTTGCTGGTGAGTGCGCCAACTGGGCACAGGTCGATCATGTTGCCGGAGAGTTCTGAATCCACCGTACCAGACAGGAAAGATACGATCTCAGCATGCTCGGTGCGGAACGCTTGTCCCAATTCCATCTTGCCACCGATCTCCTGACCGAAACGCACGCAACGGGTGCAGTTGATGCAACGACTCATCTCCTCAGCAGAGACCAGCGGGCCGATGTCCTTGCTCAAGACCATGCGCTTCTCTTCTTGATAGCGCGAATGACCGCCACCGTAACCAACCGACATATCTTGCAACATGCACTCGCCGCCCTGGTCGCAGATCGGGCAATCCAGCGGGTGGTTGATGAGCAGGAATTCCATCACGCCTTTTTGTGCTTTCACTGCTTGGTCGGAATGCGTGAATACCTTCATACCTTCTGTCACAGGCGTCGCACAAGCGGGCAAGGGCTTAGGCGCCTTCTCTACTTGTACCAGACACATACGGCAGTTCGCCGCGATGGACAGTTTTTTGTGATAGCAGAAATGCGGAATGGCGATACCGGCTTTATGCGCGGCTTCGATCACGGTTGAACCGTTTTCCGTTTCGATGTGCTTGCCGTCAATTTCGATGTTGATCATTGCTCACCCGTCCGTCAGCCTTATACCAAGCAGCGTTTATGCTCGATGTGATATTCGAATTCCTTGCGGTAATGCTTCAGCATGCCTTGAACCGGCCAAGCTGCGGCATCTCCCAACGCACAGATGGTGCGCCCTGCGATGTTGTCACACAGATCCAACAGCAGATCGAGATCCTCTGGCCTGCCTTCGCCTTTTTCGATGCGATGCACGATGCGATACAACCAGCCCGTACCTTCACGGCACGGCGTGCATTGACCACAAGATTCTTCGTGATAGAAATAGGACAAGCGTTCCAGTGCGCGCACCATACAAGTGGTGTCATCCATCACGATGACTGCGCCAGAGCCGAGATACGAACCTGCTTTTTGCAGAGAGTCGTAATCCATGTTCACGTCCATCATGATTTCGCCTGGCAACACAGGCATGGAAGATCCTCCTGGGATGACCGCCTTAAGCTTATGGCCGTGACGCACACCGCCGGCCATCTCCAACAGTTTGGCGAAAGGCGTACCCATCGGCACTTCAAAGTTGCCCGGATTGTTCACATGACCGGAGACAGAGAACAGTTTGAAGCCACCACTGTTGGGCACGCCGATATCTGCGAAATTCTTACCGCCCTTGTTGATGATGTAGGGGATGCTTGCCAAAGTCTCGGTGTTGTTGATGGTAGTTGGCTTGCCATACAGACCAAAGCTGGCTGGGAAAGGCGGCTTGAAGCGTGGCTGACCTTTTTTACCTTCGATGGATTCGAGCAAGGCAGTCTCTTCACCACACACATATGCGCCATAACCCAAATGGTTGTGCAGGTCAAATTCGAAATCCGCGCCCAAAATGCCTTTGCCCAGATAGCCCGCTTTGCGCGCATCTTCACAGGCCGCTTCCATGACTTCGTACGCCTCGAAGATCTCACCGTGGATATAGTTGTATCCCGTCTTCGCACCGATGGTGTAGGCCGCGATAGCCATACCTTCGATCAGTGCGTGTGGGTTGAAACGCAGGATGTCCCAGTCTTTGCAAGTACCTGGCTCGCCTTCATCCGAGTTACACACGATGTATTTATCGCCCTGGTAGTTGCGAGGCATGAAGCTCCACTTCAAACCTGTGGGGAAGCCGGCACCGCCACGACCACGCAGACCGGAAGCTTTAACCTCAGCGATGATCGCCTCGGGGGATATCTTTTCAGTCAGCACTTTGCGCAAAGCCTGATAGCCACCAGCCTTCACGTAATTGTCCAGATTAGCCAGACCCTCTGCCGCTGTTACAAGAAGGATAGGGTTGCTCATGCTTTCCCCCCTTCAAGATCCGCCAAGATCTTGTCGATCTTTGCCGTCGTCAGCTTGCCGCACATCTTCTTGTTGTTGAGTGTCAGCAAGGGAGCGTCGATACATGCGCCCATGCACTCACCTTCACGCAGACCGAACTTACCGTCGGCAGTCACTTCACCCATCTTGATGCCCAACTTTTTCTCCAGATAAGAGACCGTGTCTCCCGATCCGCAAAGCGTGCATGACAGGTTGGTACATACAGTCAAAGTATGTTTACCCATCGGCTTCAAGTTGTACATGTGGTAGAAGGTGGCGACTTCATACACCGCCATCTGTTGCATCCCCAGATAGGCGGCGACATCGGCCATATCTTCTGGCGTGATCAAACCCTTCTCATCTTGTACGAAACGCAACGCCGCCATCACAGCAGACTGACGTTGGTCAGCGGGATATTTCTTCAGCTCTTTGTCGATGAGCGTTGTGACTTGTTGGGATAGCATCAGCGGTCAATCTCCCCGAAAACGATGTCTTGTGTGCCGATGATGGCAACCACGTCAGCGATCATGTGTCCACGCACCATCTCATCTAAGCCGGCCAGATGCGGAAATCCCGGCGCACGGATCTTCATACGATAGGGTTTGTTCGCGCCATCTGATACCAGATAGATACCGAACTCACCTTTGGGATGTTCGACAGCGGCATAAGCCTCACCTGCTGGCACTTGGAAGCCTTCTGTGAACAACTTGAAGTGATGGATCAACTCTTCCATGTTCTGCTTCATGGATTCGCGTTTGGGCGGCACGAACTTGACACTGTCAGCGATCACTGGGCCTGGATTCTTGCGTAACCAGTCGATACATTGTTTGATGATGCGATTGGATTGGCGCATCTCTTCGATACGTACCAAATAACGGTCGTAGCAGTCTCCCTCGACGCCGACCGGGATATCGAAATCCACACGGTCATACACTTCGTACGGTTGCTTCTTACGCAGATCCCACACCACACCGGAACCGCGCAGCATCGGGCCAGTGAAGCCCATCGCCATCGCACGCTCAGGTGTAACGACACCGATACCCACCGTGCGTTGTTTCCAAATGCGGTTGTCAGTTAACAGCGTTTCGTATTCGTCCACATAGCCGGGGAAACGATTGGTGAAATCTTCCAAGAAGTCCAGCACGGAGCCTTGGCGATTCTCATTCATACGTTTCACATCAGCTGCACTGCGAATCTTGTTCGGCTGGTATTGCGGCATCGTATCGGGCAGGTCGCGATACACACCACCTGGGCGGTAGTAAGCCGCATGCATGCGCGCACCAGAAACCGCCTCGTACACATCGAACAAATCTTCACGCTCACGGAAGGTGTAGAAGAACATGGTCATCGCGCCCAAGTCGATACCGGAAGCACCCAACCACAACAGGTGATTCAAGATGCGCGTGATCTCGTCGAACATCACACGGATGTACTGAGCGCGCAGCGGCACTTGAATGCCCGCCATTTTCTCGATGGCCATCACATAGGCGTGTTCGTTGACCATCATGGACACGTAATCCAGACGATCCATATAGGGAACAGATTGCAGGTAGGTCTTGTGCTCAGCCAATTTTTCAGTCGCGCGATGCAGCAGACCGATGTGAGGATCCGCGCGTTCAACCACTTCGCCATCCAACTCCAGCACCAAACGCAACACACCGTGCGCAGCGGGGTGCTGCGGACCGAAGTTCATGGTGTAGTTCTTTATCTCCGCCATAACATGCCTTCTTTAAGTTCGGTTAGTGACGTGCAAAATTCTCTTCACGCAGCGAACGCGGGGTGATCTCGCGCGGCTCGATAGAGACCGGCTCATAGACCACACGTTGTTGTGCCGCGTCGTAACGCATCTCCACCGTGCCCGACAGCGGGAAGTCTTTGCGGAATGGGTTACCGACAAAACCGTAGTCGGTAAGAATGCGACGCAGATCGGGGTGTCCCACAAAGATGATGCCGTAAAGATCGAACGCTTCGCGCTCGTACCAATTCGCAGAAGACCAAACGCCGATTGCAGAATCCAACATCGGCATCGCATCATCTTCAGCGAATACTCGCACGCGCAGACGGATGTTGTGAGTGATCGAAAGCAAGTGGTATACAGCCGCGAATCGCGCGCCGGAACGCTCGATATCCGCCAGATATTTTCCATCCTCGGAAGTCTCGCTCCCGTAGGTCGAGTAATCAACACCACACACATCAATCAATTCTTCAAAACTAAAGTCAGCCTCGTTACGCAAACGAGTGAACACACTTAGCATGTCTACCGCTTTGACGACCAAGGTCAACTCACCCAGCTTTTCTTCCAGATTCACGACCTTGTCGGCGAACGCCTCAGTCAGATTGGAACTCAGTATGTTCAGATCAGTAGCCATAGTCTTTAGCGCGCGATGGTATTGGTGCGTTTGATCTTGTTCTGCAACTGGATCACGCCATACAAAAGCGCTTCAGCAGTCGGAGGACACCCAGGAACGTAAATATCAACAGGAACGATGCGATCACATCCGCGCACGACAGAGTAGGAGTAGTGGTAGTAGCCACCACCGTTGGCACACGAACCCATCGAAATCACCCAACGCGGCTCAGCCATCTGGTCAT
This sequence comes from Gallionellaceae bacterium, assembly GCA_006218055.1. Classification (GTDB taxonomy): domain Bacteria; phylum Pseudomonadota; class Gammaproteobacteria; order Burkholderiales; family Gallionellaceae; genus Sideroxyarcus. Next base: position 11,746 of record VBWD01000026.1, on the reverse strand, counting down.
AGACCTTACGCAAGGCCGGCGCCATCTTGTTGCACAGCGTTCCCGCTACGATCATCACATCAGATTGTCGCGGACTGGGGCGGAAAGCACCCGCACCGAAACGGTCCAAGTCATAACGCGCCAATGCATCATCTCGACTGCACAGCACGCCAAACCAAACGTCATCGGCCACAGAGAACCAGTGCGCGCATAGTTGATGATGGTGTCGGCAGTCGTGGTGACGACGCCTTTTTCCAGAATTCCCTCTATTCCCACTCTAAAGCTCCTTTCATCCATTCGTAGATGAAGCCAACCACAAGAATGGCCAAGAAGACCATCATGGAAACGAAACCGAAGGTGCCGATCTCTTTAAGGACGATCGCCCAAGGGAAGAGGAATGCGATCTCAAGATCGAAAAGGATGAACAGGATGGCAACGAGATAGAAACGTACGTCGAACTTCATGCGCGCGTCTTCGAAAGCCTCGAAGCCACACTCATAAGGTGACAGTTTCTTATCGTCTGGACGATTGGGGCCGACCAACATCCCCAACACGATGGGAGCAATTCCCATCACCAATGCAATGCCGATGAACAGCAGAACTGGAAAGTAATTCTCTAACATATTTGAGTTCCCCCTCCCTGTGAAGGCTCGCAATATTAACTTACTCTATTTGTTCGACCTTCGCCTATGTGGCCTTGGTTCTAACTATGTTTGGTGCGGGGCAAGGGACTCGAACCCTCACGTCCTTTCGGACACAGCCACCTCAAGGCTGCGCGTCTACCAATTCCGCCAACTCCGCTTGATTCTTTTACTTCGGTATTTCTTTTGCCTTGGAGTCGGAGGTATCGACAACAACTGGGGCGTCCTTTTGCAACGCGTTTACGTCAACCCTGTCCATCACACCCGCAGACTGCTGTGGCTTGGCATAGAGATATGTCAGCGACAAGCTAGTCACGAAAAAAACCGCCGCCGCATACTTAGTGCTACGACTCAAGAAATTCGCCGAACCGCTGGAACCGAACAGACTACCTGCCGAACCCGTACCGAACGCCGCGCCCATATCGGCGCCTTTACCGTGCTGAATCAGAACCAAACCGATCAAGACGACTGCTGTGATGATATGCACTACCCAAACTATTGTTTCCACACTTGACTCCAACCACAAAAAATCATTGCGCCGCGCGACATATCGCCACGAACTCTTCGGCCACCAGCGAGGCGCCACCAATCAAACCACCATCTATGTCCGGCTGTGCGAGCAACTCCACCGCGTTACTCGGCTTCATACTGCCGCCGTACAAAATCTGTAAACCTTGCGCAACCGATGCATCTAATTGTGCGACACGCTGACGGATGAACGCATGTACTGCCTGCGCCTGCTCTGGAGTCGCCGTCTTTCCTGTACCAATCGCCCACACAGGCTCATAAGCGATGACCGACTTGGCTACCGCTTGCGCACCTACATGATTAAGAATGACTTCCAACTGACGCGCAACTACTTGCTCGGTCACACCACTCTCGCGTTCAGCCAAGGTCTCACCCACACAGAATATGGGGGTCAACCCCGCCTTGATCGCTGTATCAAACTTGGAAGCTGCGATATCGTTGCTCTCATGGAAGAGCGCGCGACGTTCAGAATGACCAATGATGACATAACGACAACCAAAATCGACCAACATACCCGCAGCGACTGCGCCTGTGAATGCGCCTTGCTCGTTCTGGCTTACGTTTTGAGCGCCCCAAGCAATGTTACTTCCCTGCAACAGGGATTGAGCTTGTGCCAAATAAGGATAAGGTACGCAGACACCGTAATCGGCAGCGCGCAACTCACGAACCCCACTGACGACCCCCTCCAGCAACACCTTGTTGCGTGCCAGATTGCCGTACATCTTCCAGTTCCCAACCACTAACTTACGACGCATTTGGTTTCTTTTTGTACGTTTTGAGGCCTGCGATAGTAACGATGAAACGCGTCTCGGTCAATCCGACACTTCGACTACTTACAGATAAAGGTTGAGTGAAGTTAACGATTATTCAGGCTGACTATCAATTGTTACGGCTGTGTAATAATTACGTAACAATCATCGAATAGGATGCACCCCGCTAGTTTTAGGGGTGTAAAAATTAGCCGCTCAACAGCAACAAATGGAGGAACGAAAGATATGAGTAAGATGAATTCGATTCTACGAATCGCGACACTGTCAGCAGTTTTAGCGGTATCTACCACTGCATTGGCGACTGACATCACTGGCGCTGGCGCGACATTTCCCTACCCTATCTATGCGAAATGGGCTGAGGCATACAAGGCTCAGACTGGCGCGGGCATGAACTATCAATCCATAGGTTCTGGCGGCGGCATCAAACAGATTCAAGCCAAGACGGTTGACTTCGGCGCTTCTGACGCCCCATTGCACCCAGAAGAGCTCGCAAAAAATGGCCTCACCCAATTCCCGACCGTCATCGGCGGGGTTGTTCCTGTCGTCAATCTTGAGAGTGTCTCGACTGGAACACTGAAGCTGACTAGTCAAGTATTAGCCGACATCTACCAGGGCAAGATCACAAAATGGAATGATTCGCGCATCGTCGCCGACAACGCTGGCCTCTCCCTGCCTGACAAAACGATCACTGTCGTACATCGTGCCGACGGCTCGGGCACCACCTTCATCTTCACAACCTACCTTGCGCAAGTCAGCACCTCATGGAAAACCGATGTTGGGGCGGACAAGGCGGTGAAATGGCCAGTCGGTACCGGCGGCAAAGGCAATGAAGGGGTAGCTTCCTTCGTGCAGACCATTAAAAATTCCATCGGCTATGTCGAGTACGCTTACGCCCTGCAGAACAAGATGAATTTCGTGCAACTGAAGAACCGTGATGGCCAATTCGTTAAGCCGAACGACGACAGCTTCAAGGCTGCGGCCGCGAACGCAAAATGGGATAAGAACAATGGCTTCTACGAGATTCTGACCAACGAACCAGGCAAAGCTAGCTGGCCAATCACCGGCGCGACTTTCGTATTGATCCCAAAATCTCCCGAGAAGATCGAGAACGCCAAAGAAGTACTCAAGTTCTTCGACTGGGCTTACGCCAATGGCGACAAGATGGCATCCGACCTCGACTACGTGCCCCTGCCAGCCAAGTTGAAAGCCACCATCCACGATGCCTGGAAAGAGCAAGTGAAAGACAGCTCCGGCAAAGCCCTGTGGAAGTAGATTGCGTGTATTAAGTTACAATCGCGGGGGCGCTTAGGCCCTCCGCATCATTTATAAACAATCGACCCGAACATGCCGAATTTACTCCGCGAATCGCTACATAAACGACAGACAGTGCTTGATGCATCGTTCCGTAACCTGACACGCATCGCCGCATTTTCGGTACTTGCATTGCTCGCCGCCATCATCGCTTCTTTGGTCGTGGGTAGCATGCCTGCTATCCACGCGTTCGGATTTGGCTTTATCACCAGTCCTGAATGGGATCCAGTCAACGACCAATATGGCGCACTCATCCCCATCGTCGGCACCCTGATCACCTCAGGGATTGCGCTATTAATCGCAATCCCGGTCAGCCTTGGCATTGCCATTTTCCTGACCGAGCTATCACCTGGTTGGTTGAGGCGCCCCTTGGGTATCGCTATCGAATTGCTGGCAGGCATTCCCAGCATCATCTACGGCATGTGGGGGTTGTTCGTCTTCGCCCCCTTGTTTGCAGACCATGTGGAACCGTGGCTGAACGACCATATCGGCACATGGCCCTTCATCGGCCCCTTCTTCTCCGGCCCACCGATGGGAATCGGCATGCTGACCGCTGGCATCATCCTAGCCATCATGGTCATTCCTTTCATCGCCTCAGTGATGCGAGATGTGTTTGATGTCGTCCCTACCATGCTCAAAGAATCCGCCTATGGATTGGGTGCGACCACATGGGAAGTGATGATGAATATCGTGTTGCCCTATACAAAAATCGGCGTCGTCGGAGGCATCATGCTGGGGCTGGGACGCGCACTGGGTGAGACTATGGCGGTCACCTTCGTCATTGGCAATGCGCATGAACTGAGCCAATCACTATTGATGCCTGGCAACAGCATCTCCTCCGCACTGGCCAACGAATTCGCCGAGGCCGTGGGCGAGCTATACACCTCATCCCTCATCGAGCTTGGCTTAATCTTGTTCTTCATCACCTTCGTGGTGCTTTCGCTCGCTCGCCTCATGCTGCATAAATTGCAAAAACGCGAAGGGCACGGTGCCTGATATGTTCGATCTCTATTTGCGCCGCCGCATCATCAACTCCATCGGCTTGGGGGTCTCCGTACTCGCCATGTTGTTTGGTTTGTTCTGGCTAGGTTGGATTCTATGGACACTGCTTGAGCATGGCCTGCCCGGCTTAGGCATGCATGTATTCACGCAAACCACCCCACCTCCAGGCAGTAGTGGGGGCTTGATCAATGCCATCTTCGGCAGCGTGATGATGGTCGTCATCGCCACCTTCATCGGCACCCCCATCGGAATCTTGGCAGGCACCTACCTCGCCGAATTCGGACAACGAGGTTGGCTTGCCCCCGTCACGCGTTTCATCAATGACGTTTTGCTGTCTGCGCCCTCTATCGTCATCGGATTGTTTGTGTACGAAATCTATGTCGTCAAGGTCGGCCATTTCTCTGGCTGGGGCGGCACCTTGGCACTCTCGATCCTAGTTATCCCCGTGGTGATTCGCACAACCGAAAACATGCTGCGTCTCATCCCCAACAGCCTGCGCGAAGCCGCTGCCGCGCTGGGAACGCCACAATGGAAGATCATCAACTTCGTCACCCTGCGTGCGGCCCGTGCAGGGATATTGACGGGTGTGCTGCTGGCCGTCGCCCGCATCAGCGGTGAGACTGCCCCACTCCTATTCACCGCACTGAACAACCAGTTCTGGAGCACCAATATGAATCAGCCGATGGCCAACTTGCCAGTGGTCATCTTCCAGTTCGCCATGAGCCCCTACGCAGACTGGCAAAGTCTGGCATGGGCTGGCGCACTACTCATCACCATGAGCGTACTGACACTCAATATCGTGGCGCGAATCTTGTTCCGCCAAAATCCAAACAGTCACTAAGGACGAATAGCAATGACCGTCGAAACCATCACCACCACACCCAAGATGATCGTGCGCGATCTCAACTTTTTCTATGGAAAAGATCGCGCGCTCAAAGACATCAATCTGACTATCCCGGAAAAGATGGTCACTGCCTTCATCGGCCCCTCTGGCTGCGGGAAATCCACGCTGCTACGCACCTTCAACCGCATGTACCAGCTCTATCCCAATCAGCGTGCTACAGGAGAAGTGCTACTGGATGGTCAGAACCTGCTAGACAAGAAACAAGACCTGAACACACTGCGTGCCAAGATCGGCATGGTGTTTCAAAAACCGACCCCATTTCCGATGTCCATCTACGACAACATCACGTTTGGCGTAAAACTCTACGAAAACCTTAATCGCAACGAGATGGACGAGCGCGTCGAATGGGCACTGAAGAAAGCAGCACTGTGGGGTGAGGTCAAAGACAAACTGAAACAGAGCGGAACGGGCCTGTCTGGCGGACAACAACAACGTCTGTGTATCGCTCGCGCTATCGCTGTAAAACCGCAGGTACTGTTACTGGACGAGCCAACCTCTGCACTCGACCCTATCTCCACTGCACATATAGAGAAGCTCATTGATGAGTTGAAGAAAGATTTCACCATCGTTATCGTCACCCACAACATGCAACAGGCGGCACGTATCTCCGACTTTACCGCCTACATGTATCTGGGCGACCTCATCGAATTCGGCGACACCAGCACCGTATTCACTAATCCGAAACGTAAAGAGACTGAAGACTACATCACTGGGCGTTTCGGCTAACTTCGCATACTGTTTCAAATACAAAACGCCGAGCATCGCTCGGCGTTTTACTTCCTTACTTCGAAATAATTATGCCGCGACTTCTTTTACTACAGCCGCGATCTTCTCCGCACACTGCTTAACCAAGGCACCATCTTCCCCCTCGACCATCACACGTAACAGCGGCTCGGTACCGGAAGGACGCAACAACACCCGACCTTTGCTGTTGAGCATCGTTTCAGCCTCCGCTGATGCCGCTTTCACTTCGGCACGATCCAGCAACTCCGCTGCCTTGCCCGTCACACGAACGTTGATGAGTATCTGCGGATACATCACAAGATCTTGCGCGGCTTGTGCAAGCGTCTGCTTGCTGGAGCGCAACGCCTCAAGAACTTGCAGTGCCGAGACGATGCCATCACCAGTGCTGTGCTTGTCCAAACAAATGATGTGTCCAGAATTCTCACCTCCGAGTTGCCAACTTTTTTGCTGTAGCAACTCCATCACGTAACGATCGCCCACCTTGGCGCGCGCGAACGGGATGCCCAGCTTCTGCATTGCATGTTCAAAAGCAAGGTTGGTCATCAGCGTACCCACCATGCCCCCCTTCATCGTCCCCTGCGTTTGACGGTGCTTAGCAATGACATAGAGCAGTTGGTCGCCGTCATACAGTTTGCCTTGCGCATCCACCATGATGAGACGATCACCATCACCGTCCAGTGCAAGACCGATATCCGCATTGTTCTCGACCACGGCCTTTTGCAGGTTCTGCGGTTTCGTCGCACCGTAGCCGTCGTTGATGTTCTTGCCATTCGGTTGCGCACCGATGGTGACCACATCCGCACCGAGCTCATGGAACACGTGGCCGGCAATGTGATAGGTCGCACCGTGCGCGCAGTCCACCACGATCTTGAGGCCGCGCAGATTCATGTCCGCCGGGAAGGTACTTTTGCAGAATTCGATGTAACGCCCCACTGCATCGTCGATACGTTTCGCCTTCCCCAAGCCCTCGGAGGCATTGGTCTGCATCGGTTTATCCAATTCGTCCTCGATCGCGGTCTCGATCGCATCCGGCAGTTTCGTGCCGTTGCCGGAGAAGAACTTGATGCCATTGTCTTCGAACGGATTGTGCGAAGCGGAGATAACGACGCCTGCCTGCAAGCGCAAAGCTCGTGTGAGGTAAGCCACTGCGGGCGTCGGTATCGGCCCTGCCAGATAGACGTCGATGCCTGCCGCGATAAGGCCGGCCTCCAGCGCCGACTCCAGCATATAGCCGGAGATACGCGTGTCTTTGCCGATCAGCACAGCAGGACGCTCGCCTTGTGCATGTTCGGCGCTAGCCAACACCTTGCCCGCCGCATACCCCAGATGCATCACAAACTGTGGCGTGATGGGATGATCGCCCACGCGTCCGCGCACACCGTCCGTACCAAAATATTTTCTGCTCATCTCGTTTCCTTGTTTACCGCATTCAAAATCTTCAGTGCATCGACTGTCTCGCGCACATCATGCACACGAACAATGGATGCACCGCGTTGTACTGCAAGCAATGCAGAGGCAACGCTGGCAGCGACGCGGTCATCTACATCACGTCCCGTGATCGCCCCCAGCATCGATTTACGCGATAGCCCCGCCAGAATTGGTATCCCCAGTGTATTCAACGACTCCAAGTGTCTCAATAGTGCGAGATTATGCTCGACAGTCTTACCGAAACCAAACCCCGGATCAATCACGATACGTCCTCGCGCCACACCAGCTGCTTCAAGCACTGAGATACGCTCACGCAGAAAGGTGCTGACCTCTTCGACCACATCTTGGTAAACAGGGCGTTGCTGCATCGTCTCAGGTGTGCCCTGCTTGTGCATCAGACATATCCCTGTATCACTCATCGCAACCACATCCAGCGCTCCTTCAGACTGCAAGGCATTCACATCATTGACCATGCTCGCCCCTGCCGCCAGCGCGGCACGCATCACTGATGGCTTATAGGTGTCGATAGAGATTGGAGTAGCGATACTGTGTAGTCCTTCAATGACTGGCAACACCCGATCCAACTCTTCCTGTTCGCTAACAAAGGCAGCGCCAGGGCGAGTGGATTCACCACCGATATCGAGGATATCTGCGCCCTCTTCGATCAATCGTCGTGCGTGATCGATAGCGGCTTGAGTCGATACATGGTGCCCACCATTCGAGAAAGAGTCAGGCGTGACATTGACGATGCCCATCACGAGAGGGCGCGAAAGATCGAAGTGGAATTTGCCGCAATGGAACATACGAAAACGGGGACTTTCGCCCCCGTGTTAAGAATTAAATGCCTTCAGCCGGTTGATCGACCACGGGTGCAGTGGGTGCATCATCTTTCGGTGGCTCACTGGCTTTAACGCTTGGTGTCGGTTTAGGTGCGCGCGGTGGATTGCCCGCCATGATGTCATCAATCTGATCGGCATCGATGGTCTCCCATTCCAGCAGTGCTTTGGTCATCGCCTCCATCTTGTCGCGATTCTCTTCAATGAGTTTACGCGCCAAGGCGTATTGCTCATCGAGGATACGGCGAATCTCGGCATCCACCTTCTGCATCGTGGTCTCGGAGATGTTCTTATGTGTCGTGACAGAACGGCCTAGGAAAACCTCGCCCTCGTTCTCTCCATACACCATCGTCCCCAAGGCTTCGGACATACCCCATTGTGTGACCATCTTGCGTGCCATATCGGTGGCACGCTCGAAGTCATTGGATGCGCCCGTGGTCATCTGCCCCATGAACACCTCTTCCGCGATACGTCCCCCAAACAGCACGGTGATGGTCGAAAGGATACGAATCTTATCCATGCTGTAACGGTCTTCCGAAGGCAATTGCATGGTCAATCCCAAGGCGCGACCGCGTGGAATGATGGTGACTTTATGAACCGGGTCTGTCTTAGGCATCAAGCGCGCAACCAGTGCGTGACCCGATTCGTGGTACGCCGTGTTGCGACGTTCCTCTTCCGGCATCACCATCGAGCGCCGTTCCGCACCCATGAAAATCTTGTCCTTGGCGGCCTCAAAATCGTCCATTTCGACGAAGCGTTTGCTGCGACGCGCCGCAAACAGAGCAGCCTCGTTCACCAGATTGGCGAGATCTGCGCCTGACATACCAGGCGTACCACGCGCCAACACATTGGCATTCACGTCAGGCGCACACGGCACTTTGCGCATGTGCACCATCAGGATCTGTTCACGACCACGGATGTCCGGCAACGGCACCACGACCTGACGGTCAAAACGACCGGGACGCAACAACGCCGCATCCAATACATCCGGACGGTTGGTCGCGGCGATAACGATCACGCCGCTCGCCCCTTCAAAACCATCCATCTCGACCAGCAAGGCATTCAGTGTCTGTTCGCGTTCATCATTACCCCCACCCAGACCTGCGCCACGTTGGCGACCCACCGCATCGATCTCGTCGATGAATATGATGCAGGGCGCTTGTTTCTTGGCTTGCTCGAACATGTCGCGCACACGAGCTGCACCGACACCCACGAACATCTCGACAAAATCAGAACCGGAGATGGAGAAGAAAGGTACCTTGGCTTCGCCCGCGATGGCCTTGGCCAACAGCGTCTTACCCGTTCCCGGGCTGCCCACCATCAACACACCGCGCGGAATGCGTCCGCCCAGATTCTGGAACTTGGTCGGGTCACGCAGGAAATCGACCAATTCGGAGACTTCTTCCTTGGCCTCATCGCAACCCGCCACATCCGCGAATGTGACGCGTTCTTTGGCTTCATCCAACAGGCGCGCCTTGCTCTTGCCGAACGAGAACGCACCGCCTTTTCCGCCGCCCTGCATCTGACGCATGAAGAATATCCACACGCCGATCAACAACAGCATGGGGAACCAAGAGATAAAGATTTGACTGAGAAAGCTCTGCTCCTCTTCTGGCTTAGCTTCGACCTTCACGCCGTTCTTAAGTAGATCGGAAACCAACCAGATGTCGCTAGGTGCAAATGTGCTGATGCGCTTACCGTCAGTGGTGGTCGCCTTCAAAGTACGGCCTTCAATGACCACTTTGTCTACATGCCCCGCGCGCACCTCATCCAAGAATTGCGAATAATCCAATTGCACCTGTGCCGTCGATTGCTGACGCGCATTGAATTGGTTGAATACGGTCATCAGCACCAAAGCCACGACCATCCAGATTCCGACACTCTTGAATAGATTGTTCACACCAGCTCCTTACCGAGCGAAAAACGAAGTTGCATTAGACACGTTCCGTGCTTATTTCTCAAGCTTACCTAACCCCACAAGATACTGTTCGCTACTACGATCACGAGACGCCTTGGGCTTACGTGTGACCACCTTCTCAAAGTGGCCGCGCGCTAGTTTCAGATAGTCTTCAAAACCGACGCCTTGGAATATCTTCACCACGAAGGAACCGCCGGGAGCGAGATGTTTGGCGGCAAAGTCCAAAGCCAACTCCGCCAGATACATGGAGCGCGCCTGATCGGCTGATCCAACGCCACTGATATTGGGGGCCATATCCGACATTACAAGGCCGATTTGACGTCCATCGAGCATTTTTTCGAGCTGCGCCAACACGCTGTCCTCACGAAAGTCACCTTGGATGAACTCGACCCGGGGCAACGGATTCAAGGGCAACAGATCCAGCGCAATGATGCGACCATGCATCCCCATCTTCTTCGCCACTACCTGGCACCACCCCCCGGGGGTAGCTCCCAAGTCCACCACCACCATGCCCGGCTTGATCAGATTGTCACGCTCGTCTAACTCCATCAGTTTGTAGGCCGCACGCGAACGGTATCCCTCCTTCTGCGCACGCTGCACATAGGGGTCGTTCACATGCTCCATCATCCATTGTTTGCTGGTTTTAGTAGCCTTCATCGTTTAGAATCCGCGCCTTAATCGAATAAGGTCAATATGTTGAATCTATCTGTATCGCAGCGCCTCGAACTCAAAGGTCGCGCCCACGCGCTCAAACCCATCGTCCTCATCGGCAATGCCGGTCTGACACCTTCCGTATTGGACGAGATCGAGCGTTCTTTAAAAAGTCACGACTTGCTGAAGGTTCGTGTGATGAATGATGACCGTGACGTGCGCGCCACCATGATGACTGAAATCTGCGAGCTCCTGAATGCGGGGCCTGTGCAGCGCATCGGCAAGATCTTGGTGATCTATCGTCCACTCGCCGTTCCCATCGCCAAAGCACCTAAAAAACGCTCAGGCAAAGCACTCACTAAGAAGCAACTGGGAAGCCGCACTTAAAAGCGAAGGGTAAAGAGGGAAGGAACAAACCCGACTCTCTTCGAAGAAATGGCTTCCCCTTCCCTCTTACCCCTTCCCAACCTCTAGATGTACTGAACTTCCACCACTTCGTATTCGCGCACCCCACCCGGTGCTTGTACTTCCGCCACATCACCGCTGGATTTACCGATTAGTGCACGCGCGATAGGGGAACTGATGGATATCTTGCGCTTTTTGATATCCGCTTCATCATCGCCCACGATCTGATAGGTCACCACGTCGCCGTTGTTCACATCTTCCAGCACCACAGTCGAACCGAACACACAGCGCCCATCCGCATTCAATGTCTTGGGATCAATGATCTGCGCACTGCCCAGCTTGAATTCCAATTCGATAATACGACCTTCGACGAAAGACTGTTTTTCCTTGGCCGCTTCGTATTCGGCGTTCTCCGACAAGTCGCCCTGCGCGCGCGCTTCTGAAATGGCGTTGATCACCCAAGGACGTTCAACCGTCTTCAGGTTATGCAATTCTTTGCGCAATGTCTCTGCGCCGACGACCGTCAATGGAACCTTGCTCATGGGATGCTTCCTTAATTGAAACGACGGTGCAGCGACTGCACGTCATAGACTTGCAACTCGGCAAGGTGATGCATGCCGAGACATGCG
>VBWD01000094.1:692-1187 GCA_006218055.1 Gallionellaceae bacterium | reverse complement strand
GTTTCCTACACTGCGCGTGATTCTTGATTCGCCAATTCTGCAAGGGGCTTCTTTCGTGCAGAATTCCTTGTAAGCTGAACCGGCGGCGTCAGAAATCGTCTTTGAGATGCCGGTGCTTGTCGTCATTGCTTGGTTGCCGGGATTCACGATGGCATCCACAGCCAGTGCAGTGATGTCTCCTTCGATAAGTGCGAGACGGCTGTTCATGACTGGATCCACTTCGTGAATCGGGTGATGATGGTCGGCAGTGAAGTCATACGTGCGATCGAGTTCGAGCACCATCTGACTCCACAACACGATTTGATGAGCTGGAATGGCAATGACTGTTGAAGTGTCGGCACTTGTTGCTGCTTGAACCGTGTTGCCGGTGGTATTTGTACCAGTTGTATCGCCGGGGGCGGAACTTGTTGTTGTGCCGGCGATTGTGGAAGTTGCGGCACCAGAGGCTTCAGCTGCCGGGAAATCAGTTGGTCCGGCAGGCGGGACATCGTCATC
>VBWD01000094.1:0-657 GCA_006218055.1 Gallionellaceae bacterium | reverse complement strand
TCTGATGAGCTACTGTCTGATGACGAACTGTCCGGCACACGAGGTCTGGTTGCCGTTGGGATGAGAGGGTTGTTGCCAGTTGGGAAGAATCGTCGCATCGTGTGTTCATAGAGTCCCATCGCATCTTGCGGCACACAGAACACGACGAGGTGCATTCGTTGTTGATTTTCGGGGATTTGAAGGAATGCATCGACGGCTTTACAGGCGATTTTAACTGCCATTTCTGCAGGAAAGCCATGTGCTCCTGTCCCAACTGCGGGAAATGCAATAGAGCTATAGCCGTTCATGACGGCATTCTCCAAAGCATTTTTGTAACAGTCTGCGAGCTGTTGCCGAGTAGCTCGCGTTGGAAGAGAATGGGATTCAATCGTCGGTCCCACAGTGTGGATAACTGCTTTCGCTGGCAACGAACAGCCGGGAGTAATTCGAACTTCGCCAACTTCGCAGCTGTCGAATTGTTTGCAGTATTCAAGCAGTTTTTTGCCGGCTGCCAGATGAATTGCCGCGCAAACACCATGTCCTGGAGTCATTTCGCGATTGCCGGAGCTTACTATTACATCCACTCCGAGCGTCACCAGATCGCCATTAAAGAGCGCGACTCGATCTGTGATGTTTTGATCAATCTCGCGAATTGGATCTCGCGTGTCAGCGGCTGCA
>VBWD01000093.1 GCA_006218055.1 Gallionellaceae bacterium | reverse complement strand
TGCCGCATTGGCATTGAACGTCTTCATCAAGAAATTGGATTTCCTCTCCATCGGCACCAACGACTTGATCCAATACACATTGGCGATCGACCGCACCGACGAAGAAGTGGCACACCTGTACGACCCGCTGCACCCCGCCGTGTTGCAACTGTTGGCTCACGTCATTGGCAATGCGAACAAGGCAGGAGTCCCAGTGTCGGTGTGTGGTGAGATGGCGGGTGAACTCGCTTACACGCGCTTGTTGCTAGGGATGGGCTTGCGTCAGTTCTCCATGCACCCAGCGCAACTCTTGGGTAGCAAGCAACGCGTGCTCACCACCAGCCTGCCCGAGATCACCGCACTCACGCAGAAGATATTGCGTGCGGATGACCCCATCAAGATCAGCGAACTGTTGGATAAGTTGAACGCGGCTTGAGCCACCGACAAAGCCACGATGCTTGTGGCTTCTGTGACCACATCAAGGAGGCAGCATGAAACTACTCGGCTCAAACACCAGCCCCTATGTGCGCAAAGTACGTTTGGCACTACTGGAAAAGAACATCCCGCACGAGTATGTAGTCGACCCACCGACCGAGCCGGGCAGCTTGGTGTTGCAGGTCAATCCTCTAGGTCGCAGTCGCATCCCTGCGCTCATCCTCGATGACGGTTTCTGCATCTTCGATTCTCCCGTCATCACCGAATACGTGGACACACTCAACGACGCACCCATCCTCATTCCGCGCGATGACCCTGCGGCGAAGCTGCGTGTGAAGCGCTGGGAAGCATTGGCTGATGGCATCATGGATTCCGCCATCGTGGTACGTAACGAAGTCTTGCGCCCCGCAGAGAAACAACAAGCCTCCACCATCGCGATGCACGACACTGCCGTCAGCAAAGCACTGCAATATGCCTCGGAACTGTTAGGACAGAAACGCTGGTGCGAAGGCGATGCGCTCACGTTGGCCGACCTCGCATTGGTCAGCGCCCTGCTCTATCTCGACCTGCGCTTCGCAGAGCGTGATTGGCGTAGCGCGCATCCCAACTTGAAAGCGTTCTTCGAGCGCGCCAGCTCACGCCGCAGTGTCATCACCGCAACTACGATCTAACGCATGGCACGTCGCAAGCATTACCACGTCTATGTGATCGAACTGTCGAAGGACGTGCTGTACGAGGGCAAGTTCAAGAAGTGCAATCCCAGATACATCACAGGCAAGCCCTGCGTCTATGTCGGCATGACCGGACTCGATCCGGATATCCGCTTCGATA
>VBWD01000025.1:26255-48249 GCA_006218055.1 Gallionellaceae bacterium | reverse complement strand
CACGGTTCAGGTCCGTGTGCCGCAAGGTGTGGAGGTTCGAGTCCTCTTCTGGGCACCAAGCTTAAACAAAACGGTTCGCGCAAGCGAGCCGTTTTTGTTTGGTGACCAGAACAAGCGAAGCACCTGCGTGCTTCGCGCCAGGACTCGAAAGGCATCCGATGCAGCGAATGCCCGGGTCGCGCTAGCGTGACCGAGTCCCTTCTGCACACTTCTTCTCAAATAAACGCTTCGCGCAAGCGAGCCGTTCTTGTTTGCAGCACGTTCCCTTAAATAAAAACACGCACCGCTATCGCGATGCGTGCACTTTGTAATACTCAACTTCATTTATGCCTCCTCGAAACGCTTCACCCCCACGGTCGTACCGCTCCAGCCCGGCATGTCTTCATACACCGGCTCGCAACCGTCCAACGACTCTGACCCAACCGGAAGTATGTCGCTGAATTGACCGTCAATCCTGTAGCCCACGCCAATACGCACCACTTCCATGCCATCCATCACATCCAACTTGGTGACGCACAGACCGGATACGCCGTTGATCTGGATGGAACGCTTGAGCGCGGCCGCATCGAACCAACCGCAGCGGCGCGCACGTCCCGTTGTCGAGCCGAATTCATGCCCCTTCTCAGCCAGCATCTTGCCGATCGGGTCTTGCTTGGATTCTGCGTCGTACAACTCCGTTGGGAACGGACCGGAACCGACGCGCGTGGTGTAAGCCTTGGTGATACCCAACACGTAATGCAACATCTGCGGACCGATACCGGCGCCAGCGCAAGCTGCCCCCGAGATACAGTTGCTCGAAGTCACGAACGGATAAGTGCCGTGGTCGATGTCCAGCAGCGTGCCTTGAGCGCCTTCGAACAGCAAGTTATGCCCTGCCTTGTTGGCCTCGTACAAAGCACGTGGCACGTCCAGAACCAATGGCTTGATACGCTCGGCCAAGGCCAGCGCATCGTCCAGCGTCTTTTGGAAATCAACCGTCGGTGCGTTGAAGTAGTTCTTCAGAACGAAGTTATGGTAGTCCAGCACTTCGCCCAATTTGGCGGCGAAACGTTTGCGATGGAACAGGTCTTGCAGGCGGATGGCGCGACGCGCCACCTTGTCTTCGTAGGCTGGACCGATACCGCGACCGGTCGTACCGATCTTGGCCGCGCCTTTGGCGATCTCGCGCGCTTTGTCGATGGCTTCGTGATACGGCAGGATGAGTGGGCAAGCTTCGGAGATGCGCAAACGCTCGTACACCTGCACGCCAGCAGCCGCCAATTGATCCATCTCTTTGAGTAACGCGGCAGGCGAAACGACCACGCCGTTGCCGATGTAGCACATCACGTTGTCACGCAGGATGCCTGAAGGGATCAGGTGCAGAACCGTTTTCTCGCCACCGATGACGAGGGTGTGACCCGCATTGTGTCCACCCTGGAAGCGTACGACCCCTTGGGCATTGTCGGTCAGCCAATCGACGACTTTACCCTTGCCTTCATCACCCCATTGAGTACCGATTACAACGACGTTCCTTGTCATGACTCTTTCCAATCCAGACGTATTTAATTCTTCGAATTAACGACAACCCACTTGCCGTCACTTGACACTAATTCTCTATCGCAATTCAACTCGGCCTGATGCTCCGGCTTGCCGAGCAAATCGACCACGACCGCCTCACCTTGTTTGCGTAACGCATCAATAGCGGCTTGCAACGCGGCATCTTGCTTATGGGGTGCGCGTATCGCTTGCGGCAGTGCACGCTTTGCCAACAAGCCGTGCAATTGACGCAGGTCCATACTGAATCCAGTCGCCGGACGCGCACGACCGAAGCTCTTGCCTACATCATCGTAGCGACCACCCAAGGCGATCGCATCGTGGCTGCCCGCGTGATATGCCGCGAACACCATGCCGCTGTGATAGTGATATCCGCGCAACTCAGCGAGGTCGATGCCAACATTACCTGCCAATGTCTTGAGTTGGGTCGCCGCCTGCTCCAGTTCGTTCAATGCGGCGACGATCTCAGAGATATTAGGCAATACCATCCGCGCGCGCGCAATCACCTCGATACCACCGGACAATTGAGCCAAAGCAAGCACGGAGGCTTGTGTATCTTTCGGCAAACCACTGACCAATTGAGTCAGTGTAGGAACATCTTTGTGCTGCAAGGCATTGAACAATTGCTCTTCCAACGCTTCATCCACTTTCGCATGATCCATCAAAGCACTGAATACACCGACATGCCCCAAGTCCAAATGAACTTGCTCGATACCCAGCAATGTCAGTATCTGCATCATCAGGCGTTGCACTTCAAGATCGCTCTCGATGCCACTGTGTCCATAAAGCTCCGCACCGATCTGCAACGGTTCGCGTGTGCGCATCAAACCTGCAGGCTGGGTATGCACGACGCTCCCGGCGTAACACAAGCGGGTGATGCCTTTGCGATTCAAGAGGTGTGCATCGATACGCGCCACTTGCGGAGTGATGTCCGCGCGCAAAGCCAAGGTACGGCCACTCAATTGATCGACAAGTTTGAAGGTGCGCAAATCCATCTCTGCACTGTCGATGATGAGTAACGATTCAGCGTACTCAAGCAAGGGGGGTGCGACTAACTGATACCCGGACAAGCGCAGGAATTCCAACACCTCGCGGCGCATCCCCTCGATGCGCCATGCCTCGTCCGGCAACATGTCTTGGATATTTTCAGGTAACAACCAATTCATTATTTGATCCAATAAATCAATAACAGCCCACTCAACATCAACGTGAGCCCAAGAAAGCGCACTTGACCGTCTTGGAACTGAGCGACTTTGCGTAAGGTCTCGCGCCACTCAGCAGGAAACAGGAACGGCATGATCCCTTCCAGCACCAACATCAACCCAAAGGCGATCAGCCAATAATCACCCATCACTCAGACTATCTGCCGCCGCCCTTGTTGGAGCTCTTCAGATACTTGAAGAAAGAGGAACTCGGGTCGAGCACCATCACATCACTCTTGTTCTTAAAGGTCTGCTTGTAAGCATCCAGACTACGGTAGAAAGCGTAGAACTCGGAGTTGCGACCAAATGCACCCGCATAAAGCGCTGATGCCCTCGCGTCGCCTTCACCCTTGATCTTCTGTGCGTCACGATAAGCCTGCGCCAAAGTCACTTGACGTTGACGATCCGCATCGGCGCGTATCTTTTCGCTTTCCGCATTACCGGTCGCACGCAGCTCGTTCGCCACACGTTTACGTTCTGCCTCCATACGACGATAGACAGAATCACTGATCTCGACGGGAAAATCGACACGCTTCAAACGCACGTCCAACACTTCGACACCGATCTTGCGCGCGTCTCCATCCGTCTTCTCTTGCACGACACGCATCAGCTCGTCACGCTTACCAGACACCACATCATGGATGGTCAACTTACCGAACTCTTCACGCATGGCGGAATTGACGGTCTGCATCAAACGCGTCTGCGCACGCGCCTCATCACCGCCGACGCTGATGTAATACTGTTTCACATCGAAGATGCGCCATTTGACGAAGGAATCCACCAACACATTCTTCTTCTCGGCCGTGATGAAACGCTCAGGCTCGGCAGCGTCGAAGGTCAAGATTCGGGAATCAAAATAGCGCACGTTCTGCACCAAAGGAATCTTGAATTTCAGTCCGGGCGCAGTCTCTACGCGCACCACTTCACCCAATTGGAACACGATAGCGGTCTGACGTTGATCCACAATGAACGCACTCATGCCCACCAAGATCAGCGCAACGATGGCGCCCACCAACATATTTTTCATTTTTTGGTTCATTTAGCGAGCCTCCCGATCACGGCCCAACCCTGTCGTACGTGGTTGTGCGAATTCACTCACTGGGGTCGCCCCTTGCTCTGCCACCTTCGCCACCTGAGCGGCTTGCACAGCCTCCGGCGATGGCGTCGGGTTGGTACTCTGGATCAACTTATCCAAAGGCAGATACAGCAAGCTACCATTACCTGTTTTCTGATCGATCAACACCTTGCTGCTGTTCGTGAGGATCTGCTGCATCATGTCGATGTACATACGCTCACGAGTCACGCTCGGTGCCTTCTCGTATTCGACGAGGATCTGCTTGAAGCGGCTGGCATCACCTTCCGCATTGGCGATCACGCTTTGTTTGTAACCGTCCGCTTCTTGCATCAGACGTGCCGCAGCACCTTTGGCTTTCGGCACCACGTCATTGGCGTAGGCTTGGCCTTCGTTCTTCTGACGCTCACGGTCTTGTCCCGCTTTGACAGCATCATCGAACGCCGCCTGAACCTGCTCAGGCGGCTGCGCATTCTGCATGGTGATCTTGCTGATGACGATACCCGACTTGTACTTATCCAAGATGTCTTGCATCAACTTGGTGGTCGATGCGGCAACCTGCTCGCGACCTTCGTACAACACGAAGTCCATCTTGCTTCTGCCAACGACTTCGCGGATGGAAGTCTCAGCTGCCTGGCGCACGTTCTCATCCGTTGCGCGGTTGTTGAACAGATATTCGCCCGGATCCTTCAAGAAGTACTGGACCGCAAACTGGATGTCGATGATGTTCTCGTCATCCGTCAACATCAAAGACTCTTTCAGCATCTTGTTCTTCACGTTCTCGCGATAACCCACTTCGACCGTACGCACTTGACTCAGATTGACCACTTCGACCGTCTCGATCGGATAAGGCAAGTGCCAACGCGGGCCTGCCTCCGTCACTTCAATTTGTTTTCCAAAACGCAACACGACCCCGCGCTGACTCGCATCGACGATGTAGAAACCGCTGCCCACCCAAATGAGCGCGACGATGACGACGATCAATCCGACGCCTCCGAATCCACCACCATTCGAGCCGCCCGTTTTATTGGATGAACCACCGCCTGAACCGCCAAACAACGACTGGATCTTTTTATTGATGTTGCGCATCACCTCCTCCAAATCTGGAGGACCGCCACCATTCTTGTTGCCCCATTGCGGGTCGTTCAATCCCATATCTTTACACCTTTGTCGCTAATGATCGTTAAGGGGGTGCCACTCTACAGCCGCTTCTTGGACTCTCGGCTTATCTCTAAACTCTGCCAGCGCAGCACGCAGATCAGGCACTCCGTCACCCGTTTTTGCGCTTAGATTAACGGCCGTGATATTACCATATTCATCGCGCTTAACGCCCGCCGCCAAGGCCTGTAAGTCGATCTTGTTATACACCACGATCTGCGGAATCTTGTTCGCCCCGATCTCGGCCAAGACCTTGTTCACTTCAGCCACCTGATCGTGCCTCTCTGGACTGTTCACATCAACGACATGAAGCAACAGATCAGCTTGCGCCGTCTCTTCAAGCGTACTGCGAAATGCCGCCACCAAACCATGCGGCAGATGCCGGATGAAGCCCACCGTATCGGACAAGATGACCTGTTTAGGACTATCACCCTCAAGGAATATCTTGCGCGCCGTGGTATCCAGCGTGGCAAACAACTGGTTCGCAGCATAGACATTAGAATTGGTCAGCCGATTGAACATCGTCGACTTCCCCGCATTGGTATAACCCACGATGGAGACAGACATCACGTCGGAACGGTCACGGGCTTTACGCTGCAACTCTCGATGCCGCTTGAGCTGCTTCAGTCGCTCATTCAGCAGATGCACGCGTCTATCCAACTTACGCCTATCCAATTCAAGCTGTGTCTCGCCGGGACCACGCGCACCGACAGCGAACTTCTGCTGGCCCATGTCCATGTTCATACCCACCAAACGTGTGGATAGGTACTTGAGCTGTGCCAATTCGACCTGCACCTTGCCCTCGTGGCTCTGTGCACGCAAGGCGAAGATATCCAAGATCAGCATGGTGCGATCAATGACGCGCGTCTGTATCTTGGTGGTCAGATTACGCATCTGCGCAGGTGAAAGGTCATGATTGAAGATGACCAGCGGCGCTTCCAATTCCTCGACCAGTGCAGCAATCTCGTCGACCTTGCCACTCCCTGCAAATGTTGCGGCATCGGGTCGCTGACGCTTTCCTTCGACCAAGGCGAGCGTCCGCACGCCTGCACTTTCAGCAAGGAGGCGTAACTCTTCCAGGCTTTCTGCGTAATCGGGAGCGCCAAGGTCGAGACTGACCAATACCGCCGTATTGGCGACGGTGGTTGCCTCAGACATCACTCAGCGTCGAATGGAATGGTGACAGCGCGCGCAGGTACGATGGTGGA
Organism: Gallionellaceae bacterium; assembly: GCA_006218055.1. GTDB lineage: Bacteria > Pseudomonadota > Gammaproteobacteria > Burkholderiales > Gallionellaceae > Sideroxyarcus. The sequence goes on along the minus strand of VBWD01000025.1, from coordinate 42,076 downwards.
GATGGCGTGTTTGTAAACCATCTGGGTGACCGTGTTCTTCAACAGCACCACATACTGATCAAATGACTCCACCTGGCCTTGCAACTTGATACCGTTGACGAGGTAAATAGCGACCTGCACATGTTCCTTGCGCAATGCATTCAGGAACGGGTCTTGTAGTTGTTGCCCTTTTGTACTCATGATTATCGGCTCTTGTGGTGGTTAAGACGTTGTCACTCTACTGGATAACCCAGAATTTAGAAAGTGGCTGGCAAGTTCAGCCGTACATGCGGCGTCCGCGTTTGCGGGCTGTGTGTGCGGCTCTCTCTTCACTCTCCGTCAGCGGTCGGGGTGCCTTGTCAGCAAAAGGATTCTTGCCTGACTTGAATTCGATGCGCAACGGTGTGCCTTCTAGCTTGAACGCATCACTAAAGCACGATTCCAGATAGCGGCGATAGGTCTCAGGCACTTTATCCAGTGCGCTTCCATGAACGACGATGAGCGGTGGATTGCTGCCGCCCTGATGGGCATAGCGCATCTTGGGGCGGAAGATGCTGCCGCGCGGCGGTTGTTGTTTTTCGACTGCGGCTAGCAGCACGCGTGTCAATTGCGGCGTAGGCAATTTTCTCATTGCAGCTTCATACGCTTGATTCACTGACTTGAGCAAAGCATCCACCCCAGTGCCATTCAGCGCAGAAATGAAGTGACGCTTGGCGAAGCTCAAAAAGTGTAGCTTGCGCTCGATGTCTCGCTTAGCGGTATCGCGTTTGTACTCGTCCAAACCGTCCCACTTGTTCACTGCCAGCACTAAGGCACGCCCCGTTTGCAATACGAAGTCAGCCAAGTGCGCATCCTGCTCGGTGATCTGATCACGGGCATCCACCACCAACACGACCACATTCGCATCTTCGATGGCTTGCAAGGTCTTCACTACCGAGAATTTCTCGATGGCTTCGTCAATCTTGCCACGGCGACGCACGCCAGCCGTATCGATGATGGTGTACTGTTTCCCACCACGCTCGAAGTCGATGTAGATGGAATCACGCGTCGTTCCGGGTTGGTCGAAGGCGATGACACGCTCTTCACCCAGGATGGCGTTGACCAAAGTGGATTTACCCACGTTGGGGCGACCAACGATGACCAGCTTCGGATGAGTCGATTTTTCTTCCGACTCTTCTTCGAACGCAGGCAACTCATCCAGTGCGAGGCCGATCATCTCGGTGACGTTATCACCATGCGCCGAAGAAATAGGGATAGGCACGCCCAAAGCGAGTTCATGAAATTCCGCTGTGACGCGTGTGCTTTGCATGCCTTCAGCTTTGTTCACCAGCAACATCAACGGACGACCCGTCTTGCGCAATTGCGTGGCGATGATGCGGTCTTGCGGCGTCAGTCCTGCACGTCCATCCACGATGAACAGAACGAGGTCTGCTTCGTCGATAGCCTGGCGCGTCTGCTTTGCCATCTCGTACAGGATGCCTTCTTTGGCGACTGGCTCAAGCCCGCCAGTGTCGACCACCAAATAAGGACGTTCGCCGACACGACCTTTGCCATAGTGGCGGTCGCGCGTCAGTCCGGGTTGATCGGCCACCAATGCATCACGACTGCGCGTGAGGCGATTGAATAAGGTGGATTTGCCGACGTTAGGACGACCGACGAGTACGAGTGTAGGTAACATGAATATCGTTAATGGATGGCGATGGAATACAGCTCGCCTTCGCTGGTTTGTATCAAAGCACCATCACCTAAAGTGATTGGCGGTGTCAGTATGGGACTGCCATCTGTTTTCTGACGTGCAACAAAACTACCATCCTCACGCTTCAGCACATGGATGTATCCCTCGTAGTCTCCCACCAGAAGGAATTCATCCAGCGGGAATGAAGCGGTCGCTGCGCGGAACAACAATTGATCGTTCTTCCACAAGGAGCTACCCGTTGCCCTATCCGCCGCCAGTACGTTGCTATCGGTATCGGTGATATAGAGGCTGGAGCCAAACAGAGACAAGCCCTTGTCGCTAGAAAAATCACGCGACCACAATGTGCCGCCTTGTACGGCATCAAAACAAGCCACGCGCCCTTGGAACGCCACGGCACAGACTTGTGTGTCATCCACTGCAGGCAGACTGGTGATATCGCTTATACGTTCCAATTCAGTGTTGCCTTTGGGTTGCGACACGGCAGATTCCCATATGACCACGCCCTTGGTGAGGCCAATTGCTGCCACCTTACCTGCGGCAAAACCCGCGTACACCATGCCGTTGCGAATGACGATGCCAGCATGGTTGCGCACGATCAACGTCGGTGTCGAGCGCTCATACAACCATATACGTTTGCCCTCCTTCGCGTCCAATCCGGCGATACGGCCATTTCCCGTGCGTACCACCACGACGAGCCTGCAAAGTTGGTGACTTTTAAACCTTCGGCCAAAGTCGATGTGCGCTGGAAGCTTTCGTCTTCCAACGCAACTTGCCTGTTTCATCTTCGTAGGCGGCAACTTCACCTTTATCGCCTCCGACTAGAACCAGTCCGTCACCCGCGCCAACTCCTCCAGAGATAGTGAAACCCGGTTCGATACGCCATACCTTCTTGCCGTTGTCACGATCAAAACGGTAAACATATTTACTGTCGGCAGCGAATACGCCCTCGCGGGTGACAGCGGGTGTCAGCACGCTGAAGCCCGCCTCACCCACACGCTGCTTCCAGCGCACATCGACTTTGGCCGAAGGTTTAAAAGTCACCAACTTTGCAGGCTCGACGGTGGCTTTGTCGCTGCTACAAGCAACAAGGGAAGCGGTTATCGCGAGCGCTAGGAGACGAACAAATCTCATTTTGCCAGGCCCAAACCATCCAATTTCAATTGGATCAGATTGCGGTACATGCTCTTGGCATCGGTCTTATCCAGCGCTTGCTGGTAAGCCGCACGTGCTTCTGTTACTTTGCCCATCGCGCTCAACACATCACCTTTTAAGTCAGAGTACAGACCTGTAAATGAGTCCGGATGGGCCGCATCCAACTGTTTCAACGCTTCGTCATATTTCTTCTCATCCAACAACACGCTCGCCAATTTCAAACGAGCAGCATCCTGCAAAGCGACTTCCTTGGCATGCTCGATGACCCAGAACAGTTGTGCTTTGGCATGAGCCACATCTTTAGCTTGAAGGCTGGCTTGCGCCGCCAACAATTGCGCGCGTGGCGCATAGGCACTACTGCCGTATTTACTAGCTAACGCATCCGCCGCATCGCCGATGCGCTTCGCATCATTGGTCGATACTTGCTTCATCACTTCCACATAGAGTTTGGCAGCATCGTCCGCTTGGCTGGCTTGATGCTTTTTCCAGAACTGCATCCCTGCGAAAGCAAGCAGACCAATCACAAGTACGCCGACCACCCACTTGCCATTGTCTTTCCACCACGCCTTCAGCGCATCGACCTGTTCCTGTTCTTGCAAATCTAACTCAGACATTTTCATTCCTTTATTTGATCAATTCACGAATCTTTACTTGCAACTCTTCCACACCAATTCTTTGCTGCTCGCCACCGCCGCGCAAAGGCTTAAAGGTGACCACATTGGCAGCCACTTCATCATCTCCGATGATAACGGCACAAGCAGCGGCACTACCGTCTGCCTTCTTCATCTGCGACTTGAAACTGCCTCCGCCGCAATGCAATAGCACTTTCACCCCATCATCGCGCAGCGTCTCGGCTACTTGCCATGCCAAGGTCTGCGCTTGCTCACCTTGATGCACCACGTAAACATCCAAAGGGGCGGCAGGATTCTGCATGCCATCGTCTTGCAACAAAGCCAACAAGCGCTCGACGCCCATCGCAAAACCACAAGCAGGTGCAGTCTTGCCACCGATCTGCTCGATCAGCCCGTCGAAGCGCCCGCCTGCGCAGATCGTGCCTTGCGCCCCCAGACGGGTGGTAATCCACTCGAATACGGTGCGGTTGTAATAATCCAAGCCTCGCACCAAACGCGTATTGATCTCGTAGGGGATGCCCTGTTGTTTCAAGATGGCCTGCACCGCTTCGAAATGCTTGACCGCATCCTCATCCAGCTCGTCCATCAACTTCGGTGCCGCACTCACCAAGTCCTGCATCGCTGGGTTCTTGGTATCCAGGATGCGCAAGGGATTGCTGTATAAACGGCGCTGCGCCTCGGCATCCAGCGCATCTTTGTGCTGCTCGAAATAAGCGATGAGCTTCTCACGATGACGTTGGCGCGAAGCGACATCGCCCAGCGTGTTGATCTGCAACGCCACATCGCGGATACCCAATTTCTTCCACAAACGTGCGCACATCACGATCTGTTCGGCGTCGATATCAGGTCCCGCGAAACCCAATGCTTCCACACCGACTTGATGAAATTGGCGATAACGCCCCTTCTGCGGACGCTCGTGACGGAACATCTGACCTTGGTAATACAGACGCTGCGGCGCGTTATACAGCAGATTGTGCTGCAACACAGCACGCACGCAGGATGCCGTACCTTCGGGACGTAGTGTCAACTGATCGCCATTGAGGCTGTCTTCGAAGCTGTACATCTCTTTCTCGACGATGTCGGTCACCTCACCGATGGCGCGTTTGAACAGCGCAGTCGGCTCCACCAATGGCATACGGATGTTGCGATAACCGTAGGCTTCCAGCCAGTCACGCACCGTATCCTCGAACCACAGCCACAGCTGCGCCTCGTCCGGCAAAATATCGTTCATGCCTTTTACGGCTTGTAAGGTTGGATTACTCATCTTGTATTAAATCGCTTTGATTTCGATACGCTTGGAGGGTTTGTCTCCCGCCACACGCTTTGGATATTTGTTTGCTACGTAGTCGTCAACGATCTTCTGGAATTCTACCGCGATGTTCTCACCACGCAACGTCACCGTCTTCTCACCATCGACATAAACCGGTGCAGAAGGTGTCTCGCCCGTACCCGGCAGACTGATGCCTATGTTGGCCAGCTTACTTTCGCCCGGGCCATTGACGATGCAGCCCATGACGGCCACATCCATCTCTTCCACGCCCACATACTGCTCGCGCCATACCAACATCTGCGAACGCAGATAACGCTGGATATCCTGCGCCAATTCTTGGAACACGGTGCTGGTGGTACGGCCACATCCCGGGCACGCGGTCACCATCGGCGCGAATGAACGCAAGCCCATGGTCTGCAATATCTCCTGCCCCACCACGACTTCTTGTGTGCGATCACCGTTAGGCTCAGGCGTCAGCGAGATACGGATGGTGTCGCCGATACCGCGCTGCAACAGGACGGACAAAGCCGCTGTCGAAGCGACGATTCCTTTGGAACCCATCCCCGCCTCGGTCAAACCAAGATGCAAGGGATAGTCACTACGCTTGGATAATTCGGTGTACACCGCGATCAGGTCCTGCACCGCACTCACTTTGCACGACAGTACGATGCGGTCATGCGCCAAGCCCAACTCCTCTGCGCGTTGTGCACTTTGCAAAGCGGATACGATGAGCGCTTCGCGTGTGACCTCGTTCGCTTCTTTGGGCTGCGCCAGTTTGGAATTCTCATCCATCATGCGCACGACCAAGTCCTGATCCAAACTGCCCCAGTTGACGCCGATACGCACTGGCTTGTCATACTGTTTGGCCACCGCGATCATCATGGCGAACTGGTCTTCGCCTTTGCGATTCTTGCCGACGTTGCCCGGGTTGATGCGGTATTTTGCCAACGCTTGCGCGCACTCTGGATATTCGGTGAGCAGACGGTGTCCGTTGTAATGAAAGTCGCCAATGAGCGGTACGTCACATCCCATGTCATCCAACATCTTGCGGATGACGGGCACTTGAATAGCCGCCTCCGTCGTGTTCACCGTGATGCGCACCAACTCCGAACCGGCTTGTGCCAACTCATAGACCTGCTTTGCTGTACCAGCAGCATCCGCAGTATCCGTATTGGTCATGGACTGAATAACGATGGGCGCGTCACCGCCGATATAGATATCGCCGACACGTACTGAACTCGTCTTGCGACGCATGATATGAAGGTGACTCATTATTCCAACACCAGACGCACAACCCCTGCTTGGTTGTATTTAGACAGATCGACTTCACGACCTTTGTAGAAAAGCTTGACGGCACCGACTTTGCCAATAGCAACTTTATAGGGTGCGCGGCGACCGCCGCCTACCCACTTTTCGGTACTAGCCAGATTCATACGAGAGAGCAACAACTCGCCGTTGGTATCAACGACCTCCATCCAAGAATCCTGCGTGAACACGATATGGATAGGACGTTTTTTCAACTGCTCCAGAGAGAGTGTTGACTTTTCTATTGCAGGATTCGGTGTCACCACAACAGGTGGAGACGTAGCAGCTTTTGGCTTGGCCGCAACGACTGGAGTCGCAGCGGGAGGAATTACTTTCGTAACAACAACGACCTTGGGTGATTCGACAATCCTAGGCGTTGGAGCCACCTGTATCGGCTTGACCTCGGCGACAACAACTGATGAAGCGGCATCCACCACAGGTGAAACCAACATCACCGCAGAAGTAGGCAATACCTCAGGCAATTTCACGTCTTGCAGCACCACCTTCTCTACGATTGGCTCATCTTTTTGATTCCAGATGAATAACGCCAGCACCACTGCCAGCAGTAAAGCAGCAGCCATCAGATAGAGATTTTTCTTACTTGAATCCTGCATGGGCATGAACTCCAGGCCACCCGTTTGCACCTCGCTTACGTCACCATGCATCTCATTTGAAGGCGCCATCATCGCCAACAACGGGGCTGCATCAACGTTCAAAGTGCGTGCGTAACTGCGCACGAAGCCTCTAAGAAATGTGCCTTGGGGCAACATTGAGTGATTGTCAGATTCCAGTGCTTCTACTTGCTTCACACTGAATTTGATGCGCTCAGCGACGTCGGCAACCGTCAATCCCTGAGTCTCTCTTGCCGTGCGTAATACAGAACCCACAGAGGATACGACCGTTGCTTCAGTGGTATGAGATGTTTCTGGTGCGTTATCCATCACTCCCCCATCTGCAGAAGTTGTGCTTCTCGTGATTCAGGGAAGCGTTTACCGAGTTGCATCGCGTAGCTCGCTTCCGAGTTGCGGTCACGCATTTTTCGTTCGATTCGAACTGCCAACCACAATTGCTCGGCGTTCATATCCTGTACGGATTGTTGGAAGCGCAGAAGATAAGATTTGGCGGATGCGTAATCACCCTTGGCAAAATTGATATCTGCAAAACCATACAAGGCTTCTGGCATGCCTGGGCGCAAGATCAGTGCACGCTGCACATAGCTTTCGGCGGTAGACAATTCCCCCGCCTTGAGCGCACACAGGCCCGCATTGGCATAGGCCACCTCGGGGGTCGTGTACAGCGGATTTTTCAACGCCTCCAAGAATTGCGGCAATGATTCTTTAGCGCGACCGCGCTGACACAAGAACCAGCCAAAATTGTTGTAGGCATCTGAATAGTTCTTATCGATCTTGAGACTGCGCTTGAAATCAGTCTCCGCCTGTTCATCCTCATGCAAGGCCATACGAATCAAACCACGCACGTTATAACCTGGCGCATAGGTAGGGTCGGCCTGCAGAGCGATTCCCAACTCTTGCAAAGCGATCGCATATTGTTCGCGACCATAATAAGCAGCAGACAACTCGGTATGGATGGTAGCGATACCGCGTGCGCGTTGGGAAGTGGTCTGCTCGCCCTCCCCTTTGGAAGCGCAACCTGCCAATGAAAAAAGAATCAGCAAAACGAACAGCGGTCTCATTGACCGGCCTCCACCAAACGATGCATCGTTCTCTTGGTCTTGTCTTGAACTTGACCTGCCAATTGACCGCAAGCCGCTGCGATGTCATCACCACGTACTTTGCGGATGGTGGTGACGATGTTCGCTTGCATCAGCACATCACGGAAGCGCTTCACCACTTCCATGTCCGAGCGTTGATACGGTGCCTGCGGAAAGGGGTTGAACGGAATGAGGTTGAACTTGCACGGCACATCGCGCACCAGTTCGATCAACTCACGCGCATGTTGAATGCTGTCATTCACGCCAGCCAACATCACATACTCGAAGGTAACGAAATCGCGCGGCGCTTTTACCAAATATCGCCGGCAGGCCGCCATCAACTCGTGCAGTGGATATTTCTGATTGATCGGCACCAACACATTGCGCAAAGCATCGTTAGGTGCATGTAGTGAGATAGCCAGCGCCACCGGACACTCGTCGCGCAGCCTATCCATCGCCGGCACCACTCCCGAGGTGGATACCGTCACACGACGGCGCGACAAGCCATAGGCGTTGTCATCCAACATCAGATGCAAGGCACTCACCGTGCTGTCGAAATTGAGCAGCGGTTCACCCATGCCCATCAATACCACATTGGTGATCGGCCAATTACCCTCTGCATTTTTTCCAAGCTGACGATTCGCCCACCACACCTGCCCGATGATTTCAGCCGTGGACAAGTTGCGATTGAAACCTTGTTTACCCGTGGAGCAGAACGCGCAATCCAGTGCGCAACCTGCTTGGGTAGAGACACACAGCGTGCCGCGATCTTCTTCTGGGATGAATACGGTCTCTACCGCATTGCCCGTCCCCACATCCAACAGCCACTTATGCGTACCGTCTGCGGCGGTCTCTTCACGCATCACGGTGGGGGCTGGGATACAGGCTCTTTGCTTCAACATCTCGCGTAGTGACTTGGCCAAGTCACTCATCGCATCGAAATCGGACTCCCCGCTTTTGTATATCCAGCGCAGCACCTGCTTGGCGCGGAAAGGCTTTTCGCCCTGTTCCGCAAACCAAGCAGTCATCTGCTGCACATCAAAATCGAGGAGGTTTTGCTTCATTGAATCAACGTGAGTGCACGTTCTTGGCTGCGAAGAAATAAGCGATCTCGATCGCTGCATTCTCAGCAGAGTCAGAACCGTGAACAGCGTTAGCGTCGATGCTGTCAGCGAAATCAGCACGGATGGTACCTTTGTCCGCCTTCTTAGGATCAGTTGCGCCCATCAGATCACGGTGCTTCGCAACTGCGTTCTCGCCTTCCAAAACCTGGATAGCAACTGGGCCGGAGATCATGAAATCGACCAGATCTTTGAAGAAAGGACGTGCTTTGTGCACAGCGTAGAAGCCTTCGGCTTCAGTGCGGTTCAGGTGACGCATCTGAGCTGCAACGATCTTCAGACCTGCGTTCTCAAAGCGGGAATAGATTTGACCGATGACATTCTTAGCGACTGCATCTGGTTTGATGATTGAAAGTGTACGTTCGACAGCCATGCTTCTTCTCCAAGTATTTAAGGTAATTCAGAAATTTCTGAGGGCGCGATTCTATCAGGGTTTGCCCGCCCTGTCGCAGGGCGGGCAAACCCGAATCACTTTCGAATCAACGGTCGTGAAGGCTTGTTGCTTGGAATTACTGGATCATACCGAGCATGCGTGGCAACCAAAGCGATAAGCCTGGCCAATAGGTGACCACCATCAAGAAACCCAGCATAGACAACAGCCACGGCCAAATGGCGATGGTGAGTTCCGTGATTCCCATCTTGGTGATACCTGAAGCGACATAGAGATTAAGTCCCACAGGCGGATGGCACATGCCGACTTCCATATTCACCACCATGATGATGCCGAAATGAACCGGATCGATACCCAGCTTCATCGCCACCGGAAACAGGATGGGGGCAAAGATCAACACAATGGAGGACGGCTCCATGAAGTTACCCGCAAGTAACAGGATAATATTGCAAGCCAGCAAGAACGTGATGATGCCCAAGCCATTCCCCAACATCCAGTTGGCCAATGCCTGCGGAATGTTCTCATTAGTCATGATGAACGAGAACAACATGGCGTTGGTGATGATGTACAGCAACATCGCCGACATATTGGCGGAATTGAGCAACACTCGCGGAACATCCTTCAGGCTCAGATCTTTATAAACGAAAACCGCAATAATGAAGGCATATACCGCACTCATCGCAGCCGCTTCGGTCGGGGTGAACAGTCCCGTGTAGATGCCGCCCATCACGATCACGATGAGCAGCAATCCCCATACCGATTCACGGAACGTCTTCCAGCGTTCACCCCAACTGGCTTTTTCGAGGCGTGGATAGTTGAATTTGCGCGCACGATAGTAGGTCACCCCACCCAGCACCAAGGCCAGTGCGATACCCGGCACGACGCCCGCCATGAACAAGGCCCCGACCGAGGTGTTTGTCGCGACCGAGTACATGACCATCACGATCGAGGGCGGAATAAGGATGCCGAGCGCCCCCGAGGTGGTGACAATACCTGCGCCGAATTTCTTGGGAAATCCTGCTTTCACCATCGCTGGTAACAAGATGGAACCAATAGCCACCACTGTGGCGGGAGAAGATCCCGAGATGGCTGCGAATAAAGCGCACGCTAGCACGCCAGACAGTCCGAGGCCGCCATACATATGCCCCACCATCGACGAGGCAAAGCGAATCATGCGTTTCGCCACCCCGCCATGCGTCAAAAAATTACCCGCGAGAATGAAGAATGGAATCGCCATGATCTCGAACTTCTCGATACCCGTGAACAACTTGAGCGCCACAGATTCCAACGGTACCTGAGTGAACAAAAAGAGGAAGCTTAGGACGGTCAGACCAAGCGAGATCGAGATCGGCATGCCCGTCAGCATGAGTGCCAATAGCAGGATGAAGATGAAGGAGGCGCTCATTTTTGCCCCCCTTTCTTATCATCGGCATGCTGAATCTTGCTCGCTGATGGATGCAGATTGTCTTCCATGGCATAGACATTGGCCTCAACACTCTGCTTTTCGTCGTCCAAACCATCGACGTGGCCGTGGTCATGATGCGGCAGCTCTCCCGTCTTAAGGAAGCTCACTAACACCTGCAAGAAGCGGAAACACATCAGACTTGTGCCGAGCGGAATCGCTGAATACACCATCCAAGTCGGCCACTCTAAGTCTGGCGTGGTTGGCCCTTCTGGCACATCGCCTAGTGGGCTTCCCGTCAGATCAAGGAATGCGTAGTGAGCGCCGTTCTCCCACACGAAGTACCCCCCCAAAGAAGCCACGATGACAGTAAACAGCGCACCCGATAACAAGCCGAACACAATGAACTTGCCGCGCATCTTATCGTCGAGCCGATTGATCAATACGTCGACTCCAACGTGGATACCTGTGCGGACGCCATAAGCCGCACCGAACTTGGCCATCCACACGAACATGATGATGGTGAGTTCCTGCGCCCACGTGAAATTCAGCGTCAACAACCAATCTTGCAAGGCGGGGATGCTGCCAGTGTTGCTGGCTGCGTAACGATGGACAACAGCGGCGAAGATGATCAATGTCGCGCCAGCCATCAGTAAGGTGATCAACCATTCCTCAAGATGATCGAGATATTTCACAGACGGAACTCCCCTAGTCGGCGACAAACTTATTATTTTTTTAAGACATCACCCGCCGGCATCATCGCGCCAGCGGGTGATGATCAATCACAACTTGCTTGGATCGAAGCCAGTCTCTTTGTAGATGGACTGCAACAAGTCGCTACCAACACGATCTGCCATCTTGGTGTGCACTGGTGCCATGGCCTTCTTGAATGCCATACGCTCTTCTTTTGTAGGTGTATAGACTTCGGTCTTGCCGCTCTTTCTCACCTCTGCGAGTGAGTTGTCGTTCTCTTCTTGGGCGATCTTGTTGGCGTAGACAGTTGCTTCTTTCATCGCCTTTTCCAGTTGGCCACGAACATCTGCTGGCAACTCATCCCAGAACTTCTTGTTCACGATGACCGCATAGCCGAGATAACCGTGATTGGTCAGCGTCAGATTCTTCTGCACTTCGTGCATCTTTTGGGTATAGAGGTTAGAGATCGGATTCTCAGTACCATCCACCACGCCCGTGGACAAAGCCTGATAGACCTCAGAGAAAGCCATCACTTGCGGCAAGGCACCTACTGAACGCATCTGCTCATCCAACACTTTTGAAGATTGGATACGCATCTTCTTTCCCTTCAAATCAGTTGGCGATTTGATTGGCGTGTTTGCAGAAAATGATTTGAAGCCGTTATCCCAGAAAGACAAGCCCTTGATGCCCTTAGGCTCGAGCTTGGCCAACAGGCTAGCACCGATAGGACCTTGGGTGATCTTGTGCAGGTCGGCTGAATCATCAAAGATGAAGGGGAAGTCGAATGCTTCGAACTCCTTGACTCCGAGCGGGCCAAACTTCGCCAGCGAAGGAGCCAACATCTGCACCGCACCGATCTGCAACGCCTCCATCTCTTCCTTGTCTTTATACAAAGAGCTATTCGGATAGACCTCAACTTTGACTTTACCCTTGGTCAATTCGTCGGCGCGTTTGGCAAAAAAATCCGCAGCCTTGCCTTTAGGAGTGCTATTGGCAACAACGTGACTGAATTTGATGACGATGGGTTCGGCGGAAACTGACAGAGACAGACTTAACCACAAAGCACCACACAACACGCTTACTTTATTCATGTTTCTCTCCCTGAGTGGATTAGCTACACGGTTGTTACAACTTATTGTCGGCGCATCATAGTCCAATTATTCCAGAGATACCAACAGGCTTTCTTCCCCCGCGGCCGCCTGATAATCAGCATGGATAGCAACACCCACCACCGCCACAAGCTCGCCCCCGCGGTACAGCAAAGGCAGGCGCTCACGTTGCCATGGCGGAACGTGGCTCTCTTGCAGGATGTTCTTCAAACTTCGATTTGCACCTTTGAAATGGAGGCGCATGGATTCACCACCAGAACGTAGGCGCAATGAGATTTGCTCGCCCTTCAACTTATCCAGACTGATGCCTTTGCCCGACAACTCTGAGAACAAAATCCTCGCCCCCAACGCGGGCCATTGAAGCCCACTTTCTCCCAACCAGGCCAAGATAGCAGTTGAATCGAAGTCTCTCAGGGCGTGCATCACATAAACTCGACCTTGATAGCGCCTCACTTCCCAATCACCGAATGCCACACACAGTGCCGCATCTTCACGAGCGTCGCATAACTGATTCAACATATCCTCAAGCTGAACCGACTGCGGCATGGCTGCACCACGCACATGCAAGAAATAGCGCAGCAAGTTTTTCGCTCTCACATGACTGAGAGACCGTAGCGCGCTCACATCGAGCGTCTTACCATCGAAAGCTTGCGATGCATCCAGTTGCGCCAATTCATCCATCAACCGACCAGCTTCGGCGAAATGTTGTGCACTGCGCGCAAGCGTTTCTCGGTACTGGGGGAAACATTCCCGCAATTCAGGAAGAATCTGATGGCGCAAGAAGTTGCGCGGATAACGCACATCGGCATTGCTTTCGTCTTCTATCCAAGACAAACCGTTTTGGGTTGCGTAATCACGCAACTGCTCGCGCGAAACATCGAGTAAGGGGCGTACCGTAGCATGCATCCGAAGATTGGCGGGTTTCAACACAGGCATCGCCGACACGCCCTTTACGCCCGCACCGCGCAACAACTGTAACAACAGGGTCTCGGCCTGATCATCCGCATGATGAGCAAGTGCAACGAAATCACAAACTTGATTCAGAAATACCTTATGCCGCAACTTGCGCGCTGCCGCCTCGACACCATGTTCATCGCGTAAAGAAGCGATATTGACACGCTCGACTTGCCAGGAGATGCTGTACTGTTCACAAAGATTCACGCAGAATTCAGACCAAACATCTGCATTAGGGCTGATACCGTGATGCACATGGAGCGCGGAGAGCCGCCACTGGAAACGTGGCGCGATCGACTGCAGCAGGTGCAGCAGAACGACGGAATCCATTCCGCCGCTCAAACCGATGAGGATGTTGCTGTGTGGGGGAAGAAGCGGCGCGAGACGCGTCGCAACAGACTCAGCTAAGCTCGATTTCCTTGAACTTGCCATAACCCATCAAGCGATTAAAACGCTCTTGCAGAAGATCGCCCGTAGGCTTGCTTTGAGCTTGTTTGAGGGCATCGACCAAGGCTTTCTTGACGTTAGACATGGTCGCTTCGTAGTCACGATGTGCGCCGCCCAATGGTTCGCTAACAATCTTATCGACCAAGCCCAAAGCTTTCAGACGTGTCGCTGTGATCGCCAAAGTGTCCGCAGCCTCTTCCGCTTTGGACGCACTCTTCCACAAGATAGAAGCGCAACCTTCAGGCGAGATGACGGAGTAAGTGGCGTATTGCAACATCAGCATCGCATCACCCACAGCCACTGCCAACGCTCCACCAGAGCCACCTTCACCGATGATGGTGCAGATAATCGGTGTACGCAGCTCGGCCATCACGTAGAGATTCTTACCAATAGCCTCGGATTGCCCCCGTTCTTCCGCGCCAACGCCTGGGTAAGCACCCGGTGTGTCAATGAAAGTCATGATGGGGATGCCGAACTTCTCCGCCAAGCGCATCAGACGCATGGCCTTGCGATAACCCTCGGGACGGGGCATGCCAAAATTGCGGTATTGACGCTCTTTGGTATCGCGGCCTTTTTGATGACCGATGACCATTACGCTCTGGCCGTTGAAACGAGCCAAACCACCCACGATAGCCGCATCATCGGCATAGGCGCGGTCACCGTGCAATTCTTCAAAGTCGGTGAAAAGATGCTCGATGTAATCCAAGGTGTACGGACGTTGTGGGTGACGCGACACTTGGGATATCTGCCATGGTGTCAGCTTGGCATAGATGTCCTTGGTCAGCGTTTGACTCTTTTTGCTCAGACGATTGATCTCATCGGAGATATCCAACGCGGAATCATCTTGTACGTAGCGCAATTGCTCGATCTTGTTTTCCAACTCGGAAACGGATTGTTCGAAATCGAGGAAAGTTATTTTCATATTCAGTGTCTCTATGATTCAAAGGCAGGCCGCATGATACAACAGGAGCCGGTCCAAGCTAAATATTGAGCGAAAAAAAGCGCTTGATTGTCGCCAATATCTCGCCGCGACTTTGTGATAGGTCACGCTGAGATGCAGCGCCGATATCCTGTGCCGCGCTATCCAACTGCGCCGTACGCACCGCCAAGATGTGCGACACCTCTTCAGCGATGCTAGGGCGTGCCAGCAGGATCTCTTCAAAAGCCTCTTTATCCAAGCGATAGCATTCGACATCCGTCTTCGCCAATACCGAGGCACGGCGCGGCGCCCCCGTCAACAGCGCCATCTCGCCAAAAAAACTTCCTTTAGCGAGTGTGTTGATCAAGCGCTTCCCGCCATCCGGTGCAGTCAAAAAGACATCCGCTTCGCCATTGATGATGATGTACAGCCAGTGTGAACGCTCGTCCCCCTGCTGGGTGATGATGTTGCCGCGAGAGAATGGCGAGTAGCGCAAACGTTCTGCCAGCGCCTTCAACTCGGCATCGGTCATCGTAGAAAACAACTCAACGCGACGCAATGTCTTGATACGCAACAGAACCTCGCGTTGATGGATCGCCTCGTCGTACTTCTCATTCTCTTTGGTGATGTGGATACTCTTCTCTTCCAAAGCGAGCTTAAGACCTGCGCGCTGCAAGGCAGTCATGATGTGCCAACGTATGGCACCGTCAGTAGGATCATCTGGCGCCAGATCGGTCAGCCAATATCGTATTGCGTAACGGGCATAGCCTTTGTTATCCATGTCCATCAGCACGCAATTGGGCTGTGGGTTCTTTGCCACGTTCGCAATATCAGTGTTTAGGATGGCGGTCTCGACCACATTGATGACTCTAGACGGCGAGATATCCAAGCCCACGTTGAACCACACCCAACGTCTCCATTGCACGGGCTCATCGGTGCGCCTGCCCAACACGAGGAATTTGTTCTTCATCAATTGGCTGTTGGGGAATACCACCGTCTCCCAATTGCGTGTTTCGACCAATGTGGAACGCCAGCGAATG
>VBWD01000025.1:0-26249 GCA_006218055.1 Gallionellaceae bacterium | reverse complement strand
CTTGCCAGAGATATCGTCCACCTTGATCCAGTCACCCACCTCAACCGAGTTGTCGAGTTGCAGTGCCAAGCCCCCCAAGATATTGCCCAAGGTATCTTGCATGGCAAAGGCGATCACAGCTGTGATCACGGCCGATGTCGCCAAGATGCTACTTAGATCGAGACCTGCATAGCGCAGACGCACCATGAACCAAGCCACGTAAGCAACAATAACGAAGAGGTCTTCGGTGATGCGGGGGGGGGTGAGTTTGACCGCAGGCAAGATGAGGCGAAACACGAACTGTCCCAGCAAACGAATGACCGCGATGCCGGCACCGATGATGAAGACCTCATGCATGATGTCACCCGCACGCAGAAATTCCATGGCATGCAAGACACCGCTGATGAAAAGACCAAACAAACAGGCGAAGTAGAACCCAAGCGTATTGAACAAGCTGGCGCGGTCTTCAGTCCTAAAATAGAAGAGCAGCGTGAAGATGCCCAACATCATCACCAGCAAACTGAAAGACTCTTGTCCCCAGAAGAAATTCGTCGTGTTAGTCCAGAAATCCATCACTTCCACCCTGTCATTTTTTTACGATTCTACACAACATAGGCCGGAAGAGAGCTTGTCCTACGCCAAAGCTTCCAACTCGCTGCGCGATCAAACACGAATCGACGCGTCTCGGTTTCAGTCAGCACATCAAATGTCAACGTCTGCAACCGACCTTGCTCGATAGCCATCCACAAAGGTTGCGCCAACTCACGCTCCACCCATTCCATCGCATCTCGCCAAGCGTAAAGATCACCGCGTTGCCATGCCGTCGCCAATGCGCTCTCCACCCAAACGCCTGCTTCACATTCGACTCTCAACATATCCGCCAGCGAAGAACAGTAAGGGATGGCAGCCACCTTGGCAAAAGGTGAGCTCAAGGACTCATCACCACCAATCGCACCGACCTTTGTCTTGATGTCATTTGCGCATCCGCCGCCCCACAGCCACACACTGTTGATTGCCTGCATCCCGCGTGCCTCGCGGCCTTGGTTGATGACGTGTCCGTGCAGCAGCATCTGTATCTCGTTGGAAAAGCTACGCCAACGCAACGCATCCGCGCCTTGGGGTTGGTAGGGTTTCACATCGCGCCATGACGCGACACGCAAAGGTGTCGTCTGCACATCGGCGCCCCCATCAGAGTGGATATACCAACGTTGTGGATGCGGCGCGATGAAAGTGATGCCATCTTGTGAAAAATGCTGATTCAACGCGACACACAAAGCAGCTGATTCTTCTGCACCGCATTTGACCTCTGGCTGCAAGATTACTTGTGACTGTTGCAGTTCCAGATGGATAGGATCGACACACATCCAATATGCGCTACCAACCTCCAATCCGTCTGCTGCTGCACGTATCGGTGCAAAAGCTTGAGCACCAAATGTCTCACACAAACCGTCTTCCAACTCGCGATGCAGTGCGTTCGTTTGATCACTGCGCGCCAATATCTTGCTCAGAAAAGGCAGCTTCAATCCAGCACTGATCCTCTGCATCGCATCGTGCGGCAATAGAAGGTCAGGAATAAGTAGATGGAGATGTTTCATAGCATCATTGCGCAGCCAAGGCAAAGCCAAAAATCCCTGGCGACAACTCTGGGCCGATGTGATGCAACAAATCAGAGAGCGCTTCCTTTTGGGCGGGTGCCGCTTGCGCCGTGCCATTGAAAGTCAGCGCATGTCCAACTTGCATCTGTCCATTGCCTGCCAATTGCAACTTGCCTGTCAGCGTGGTGAGCGAGACTTTCAGGTCAGCACCTGCGCCTTGTAAAAGGATGCGGTAATCGCCCAAAGGCGCGATGTCAGTCAGCCCAGAGGTGGCTTGCCTCCAATCCACCGTGACCGTACCGCTGTTTGAGTTGGAGGTGATTTGAAAATGCTCTGTCGTCAAAACCAACTCGCCACTCAAACGATAGGGCAGTAACTGTGGTGCAAACACCGACAGCAATTGGGCGGGTAACGATACATTTCCCTGCAACACTTCAACCTCATTGCGCCATGGCGAGATGAGCAGTTGCGTTGACTTATCGCTACCCGTATCGACTGAAACTGCGATTTGGCTCAGATTCGCCGCAGGAGTGACATGCCACGCGTAATGCCCCAATGGTAGGAATTTATTGTCATGCTGGAGTAGTAACACGCCTGCCCCGCGCCACAAGGTGCCTTCGGTCTGCGCCATCGTCAATCTGTCCGCCGTCGCACGCTCCAAAAAACCGGTGACCAAAGAGGCTGGCGCCAATACGCAGATGACCGCAAGGAATACGATCAAGAAAAGGAAAAACTGCCCCCAACGCGAACGTGTCACCCTGGTGCTCCATTCGTCAGCGTAGCGCTGATCTTGACCATGCCAGTTGTCGGCGATGGAGTGACCGTCAAGGAATCAACGCGGATGTGATGTGCGCTGTCGAGTTCACGCAAAAATCGCACCCAGCGGGCGAATTCGACACTCTCGGCAGTGACACGCACCGCTTGCTTGTCTGCTTGTTCGATGACGAACATTGGTGCGGACCAACCCGCTGCTTCCGCCGCACCTGTCACGATGTGGCGCAAGGCATCCCCCTCCAACACCGCTGGATGTGCACCTTGACGCAGGGTCTGTACCTCGACTGCCTGCGCTTGGACCTGTGCCAACTGCGCACGCATCTGCGGCACGCTCGTTTGCAGTTTCGCCACATTGGTATGCGCGGGTTGCCACAGCAGGAGATAGAACAAAATCGGCAGGACGACGACTGCCCCCCACTTCAGCATGTTTTGCTCACTGGCAGTCAGCGCCGCCCAGCGCGATCTCATCAGCATCAGCACATCTGAATTCATCGCGCACCTCCCGTTGAGATTCGCAGATGCGCTTCGACACCCTCACCGCTCTCATTCACTTCCAGCACCTGCACACTCAGACCTTGTTCGCCCAAACGTCGCTCCAGCGACTCCACCCCGGCGCGACCAGACAATCTCACGTCAATATCGAGTTGCCCCTCGGCGTAACGCAAACCCTTCACCCGACCACCCGCCTGCGCGGACAACTCAGCCGATACGCGCTCCAACAAAGGCAAGAAGTCTGCATCATCCGTCACACCCGCCGCATGACGTGCACGTGCCAAACTACGTTGCATCTGCAATGAGGCATCCATCACTTCGACCTCGCTGCCAAAGGTCTCTTGGAAAACTGCGTTCATCGAATGTTTTAGCGTCTGCTTTTCGTGCGCCAACGACCACCATTGCAAGTTGTAGCCCACTGCCTCGATGCACAGTGCCATGACGATGATCCAGAACAGAGGGCGCACCTTGGGCCACCACTCCTGCAAGCGGATAGGCGGCTTGAACTTCCCCCACAACAGATTCGGCGTGTACGACGTCAGCCTCGCGGTTCGCCAATCAAACGGTTCATCCGCGCGTACGAGCGAGATGCCCTGCCATTGCGGCATCGTCTCGGCAGCGGTGAAGACTCTGACTTTGCTTGGTGCAGGTGAAGTCGCCTGCCATTGCAAACTAAACGCTGCTGGAGCTTGGTTCGTATCACCATGTCCCAGAGACAAGCCCTGTCCAAAAGGCATCGCCAAGAAGCCACTCTCTCCATCCCAAGCCACGCTCCACTGATCAGCGTCCACATTCAATAAACAATATTCAGGCACGACTTTGCGCAAACGTATCGAAGCTGCCGCACAAGCTTCAACGAATCGGCGCAATCGAGTTTTGTCTATGGCATACAGCACGGTCGCGCCTTCACTCGTCGGCGCACCCGGTACGACGTGCTGATCTCCCGCATCGCCCAGCATGGATTCCTCTACTGCCAAGGGCAGCGCCGCTTCCAATTGGCTGGCTTTGATCTTGGGTAAGTTCTTGGCCAGACAAAGCACTTGCGATGCGCCAACGACTGCGACGCACTCATCTGCCACAGGCATGCTGGCAAGAGCGTCGCCCCCCGTTTTGGTGATAGCACCCGCAGCATCCAGCAACGCCCAGTCGCATATGGAAAAAGCGTCCTGCCAGTCGTGCTTAAGGTAGATACGTAATTGACTCATTGCACACTCTGCCTGACCACCGTCGCCCATATACCTTGGCGATACAGCAACGCTTGGGCGACGTACTCCCCCTGCTCCAAGGTGGCATGACCATCCACTAAAAAGAATTCACTACTCACGCTGATCTCTCCACGACTGCTTTCCCCGATGCCACTCGGCAGTTGTTGCATGAATTCGGCAACCGTCTTAAACGGCATCTCTTTGCGTTGCGTCACCAGCTGACGCGCATGTTGCAAGGTCAAGCCATCCACCACCGCAGACAACACCTCCGCCGTGGCAAAATTGACGTTGATCTGACTGCGTTGCGGCAACACAGTGACATACCCCTGCAAGCGCTGAATGGTTTGCGCATCGAAACCGCGCACCCACAGCAACTCCGACAGCTCATACAAAGGCAGATTCGCCACACGGTAAGGCTTGCTCTGGTTCAGATAATACCCGTCTTCTGCTCCACCAGCCGATGCGGGCGTGTTATCCCTATCCATCCAATCGGCCAATGCGTAGGCCAATTCTTGCGGCAGACCGAGCGTAGCCAGCAAACGCTGGCAGCGCGCCACGTCCAGCGCACTGGTCGTTCCATTCGTCACCAGATTGTTGAGATTGAACAATCCCTGCTGATCCACCAACACGCCTTGTATCTCGCCACCTTCGACAGGGATAGCAGGCAATCTCATCGCCCACATCTCACGCGGAGTGTCGTAACTGTTGTTGGCCTTATCATCTGCCAACACCGCTCGTGCCCAATCCACACCCGCTTGAGCGATGTAAAAAGCCTGCGCTCTATCGCGCCCATTGATCATCTCGCGCTGCCAGAAAGCCTGCTGTTGCGCCATGAAAGCCATCACAGTCGTTGCCATCGCCACGATGAGCAATACTGTCACCAAGGCTACGCCGCGTTGATTCCTCATGGCAGATCCATCACACGCATGATCTTCTCCCCGCTATCCAGCAACAGCGATACCTCTACCGCTTTAGGTAAAGGCATGTTGATGGAACTGCCCGCCCATTGCTTCTCCCACACCATGGAAAGAGAGAGATAGCGCAACTCGAACTCGCGCACGCCCTGCAACACCACATCTACTTTGGGTTCGGCGTTAGGAGCTTGATCCAAACGATCCCAGCGCAACAATTCGACTGCGTGATTACGCAGACGATAACCGACACGCTGCGGTGCGACCCAGCCCCCTGCCGCATCGACACCACCGCCACGTGTGAACATCACATGCTGCAAGCCGCTCGCCTCACTCGCAAGCCCCACGAATGCGGATTGCTCGCGACCATCGCGCAGATGAGCAGGTCGACGACTGGCTTGGGCAAACTGCCCTTCCAAACGCGAAAAGAACTGCCCCAAGTCTTGATATTTTCGCGTCTCAGCGTCTAGGTGATTGCGCGTGTCCAACACACTTTGCAAGCCGCGATAACCGGCGATGGCAAGCAGACTAAAGACCAGCATCGCGACCAGCAGCTCGATCAGGGTGAATCCTTTGAGGTTTCGTGTGCGTCTCATCGCGGATACTGCGCCAGATAGGCTGTCATCTGACGCAGGGAATACTGGGCATCGCTAGGTGAATAGACGCTCACCACGATGCGTCGCAAGGTGGGGTTGGGCGTTGCAGACACCTCCTCACGCCAAGTGAAGCTCCTACCCGCCTGTTCTTCCGCACCGTTCTGAATACCCACGGGCAGCCAATCACCGCGTGCCGCATGCAAGGCCAAACGATTCTGCGCGACCCAATCCGCCAGCACCCGTTCGCGTACCGCATCGGCGTGTTGCACACTGGAGCTCGCCGCACGCCCCACAGCCCCCAAGGTGACGGCCAAGATAGCCAGCGCCACCAACACTTCTAACAAAGTGAAACCGGATGATGATCTGCGCATCATTGTTTGACGACCCTGACATTGCCCAAGCCATCACCAAGTAAGCGCAGTGATCTTGTCGCACTCGACAGCCGTAACTCAAACTCGGGCGCACCCAACTCGGGGCTCAAAGCCAGCATATCCACGGCTTGGGCTGGTTGATCGGCGATGCTCACCAGCGTCACACGCATATCGTCTGGCAAAGTACGCGGATGCAACAAGTCATCCTGCTCCACGCGCCGCCACTCCCCTTGTTTGTTCTTCTTCCAGAAACGGTGTTCGCGCCCCGAGGCAGACCAGGCCAAGGGTTGCCCCCCGATGCGCGCAGTCTTCCCTGATTGCTCCAACAAAAAGGCTAGGCGCTCGCCTTCGTCATGCAACGCTCTTTGCTCATCGGGGAAAAGATTGATGGCGACCATCGACAACATGATGCTGGCTAGCACCAGCACCACCAACATCTCAAGCAGCGTGAATCCGCGTTGAGCGATTCTAGGAATCACTATTCCCAAGACCCTATGTCCGCATCACTGCCTTCACCGCCGACCTCGCCATCTGCGCCGAGGCTGACGATGTCGATCTCGCCATGCAGGCCGGGTTGCAGATAACGATAAGCATGACCCCAAGGGTCTTTGGGCACACGCTCCAGATAACCGTTGCCCTTCCAATTCTCGGGGATGGGCGAGACGGTAGGTTTCTTGACCAAGGCCGACAGCCCCTGCTCGGTACTTGGATAGCGATGGTTGTCCAACTTGTAAAGATTCAGCGCTTGCTTGATGGAAGCGATATCAGTGCGCGCAGCCGTGGCACGCGCCTCATCGGGCCGACTCATCACTTTGGGCACAATCAGCGCCGCCAGCACGCCGATGATGACGATGACGACCATCACCTCGATCAAGGTGAAGCCGCGTGTGGTTTTTAACCTCTTCATTGGACTGCTCATGATTTTTCGCCTCGGATTAAGTCTAATGACACGAAGTCTAGCAAATCAAAGCCTATTGAATATGCTGTTCCATCCAAAACATGAATTGAGCTGCATTTGTCGGGCCTATTTTAGACACCAATGAGATGCGTTTTTTGCTCTGCTATACTCGCCTGACCAATTCTCGATGTGGCACACATGCATTCTCGCCTCATGACCTCGACAGATCGCACGGTTTCAGCCCCCTACATGAGCGGGACGTTGCGTGCTTTTTTCTCTTGGAATGCACTAGCCGTGATCGTATGTGCGATCTTATTGGCACGATGGACTTGGATATTCATTGCCCCCAAAGATGCCGCCTTACCAACCACTGCGGCATGGAAAAAGACTTCCAAAGCGAATCATTTGTTTGGTGATGTTCCATTGACTGGCGCTGCCTCATCTGGCAGTTTGGGGAATATTCAATTGGTCGGTGTATTCGCCCATCCAACGGCTGGTTTCGCGGTGTTATCAATCGAAGGAAAACAGGTCGGTGTAGGCTTGGGCGAATTGGTGATGCCGGGTACTCGTCTGGTAGAAACAAAAACAGACCATGTGCTGATCGAGCGTGGCGGAATCAGATTGCGCATCGATCTCCCCGCAGGCAAACCTTCTTCCGGTATCGTCAATGTGAGCGGCCCGCAAAATAATCTCATCTCCACACCGGAAGCGGTGGCACAAGCCACTCAACTGTCGCCCGAACAACGTGCTGCAATGCAACAAGAGTTACAACATTTCAGGAGAAAGCCTTGAGCATGAACACATGGCATAAATCGATTTGGCTGGGTGCACTGCTCTTAGCGCTCTCATTCCCCGCTGCGGCGGCGCAAGATGACAAGGTCTCACTCAACTTCGTGAATGCAGACATCCAAGAGGTCATCAAGGCCATCTCGCAGATCTCCAAAAAGAACTTCTTGGTCGATCCCCGCGTGAAGGGTTCCATCAATATTGTCTCCGCCACCCCCGTCAATTCAGAACTCGCCTACGACATCCTGCTCTCTGCCTTGCGCTTGCAGGGTTACGCGGCAGTGGATGCGGACGGTGTGACCAAGATCATTCCCGAAGCGGATGCCAAACTGTATGTAGACGCGGTAGGTAAATCCTCGGGCAAAGGTGACCAGATCATCACCAAGGTGTTCACCCTCAAGAATGAATCCGCGACGCAGATGGTGAATGTGATCCGCCCCATGATCGCCCCCAACAATCTGGTGGTCGCACATGCCTCCAGCAATGCCTTGGTGGTCACCGATTACAAAAGCAATCTGCGCCGCATCGAGCAAGTCATCAAAGCGATCGACCTGCCTACTGCCGACGCGCCCATCATCATCCCCGTCAAGAACTCTTCCGCGCTGGACATCGCCAACACCATCAACAAGCTGATGCCAGAGGCTTCGACAGCGGCGGCCAGCGGTGACGGCAACCAGCGTTTCGTGCTGATGGGCGATGCACGTAGCAACAGCTTGTTGTTGCGCGCCGACAATCCGGGGCGCATCGCACGGGTTCGTGAATTGGTCGCCAAACTGGACAACGATGGCGGTGCGCCGGGCAACGTGCATGTGGTGACCCTGCGCAACGCAGACGCAACAAAGTTGGCTCAAACGTTACGCGCTGTGATGAGTGGCGACACCTCCATCCCTACTGCACCGGGCACACAAGGCGCACCTGCGGGTAGCGGCATCGTGCAGGCAGATGTTTCCTCGAACTCTCTCATCATTACGGCATCCGAACCCATCTTCAAAAATCTGCGCAGCGTCATCGAACGTCTGGATGTACGTCGTCCGCAGGTCTTCGTGGAGGCGCTCATCGTCGAAGTGACGGCCGACAAGGCCGCTGAGTTCGGTGTGCAGTGGCAGACGCTGACCAACAATGCTGGCAACCGCATCGTAGGTGGCACCAACTTCGGCGCGACCAGTAACATCATCAACCTCGCCACCAGCCCTAATCCGACGCTGGGTACCGGATTGAACATCGGTGTGGTGAATGGATCGAGCAACGTACCTGGCGTGGGCCAAGTGCTGAACCTCGGCATGTTGGCAAGAGCCTTGGAAACTGACAGTAACGCCAACATCCTTTCGTCACCCAATCTACTCACGCTGGACAACGAGGAAGCCAAGATTGTCGTCGGCCAGAACGTGCCTTTCATCACGGGCTCTTACGCACAGACCGCCGGTTCGACGACAGCCACACCATTCCAAACCATCGAACGCAAGGACGTGGGCCTGACGTTGAAGATCAAGCCTCAAATCCTGGAAGGTGGTTCAGTACGCTTGCAGATATACCAAGAGGTCTCCAGTGTAGTGACAGGTGCAGCCAACACCTCAGGCGTCACCACCAACAAGCGTTCCATCGAATCCAACATCTTGGTGGATAAGGAACAGATCGTCGTGCTCGGCGGCTTGATTCAGGACTCGGTCAACGATGTAAAGAACCAGATTCCATTGCTGGGTGACATCCCTATCTTGGGCAGACTGTTCAGCTACGAATCGCGTCAACGTAGCAAGACCAACCTGATGGTGTTCATCCGTCCTTATGTGATGCTCAATCAAGAATCGTATGAAGCCATCACGAAAAAACGTTACGGCCAAATGAGTGATGCCCAAAAGGGTGCTGCACTCACCTACAACTTCATGTTGCCGGTAGAGGGTGGACCGCAACTAGAAGAGCTGAAACCGTCACTCAAGATAGACGGCGGCATGCCTGCTAATCAAGCTTCAACCAAACCAGAGAAGGCCAAGTGAGTCTGAATATCAACCGTCGTGTGGCGCGCAAGCTGCCCTACACCTTCGCCAAATCGCACGGCGTGGTGTTGACGGACTGCACGGAGACCAGCGCCATCGTCATCGCACGGCAAGATGCCAGACCAGAAGCGCTGTCCGAGATCACGCGCTTGCTTGCCCTACCCACCGCAACGACCTTGGTCGACGCGTACCAGTTTGAAAAAGTATTGGCGGATGCCTATTCGCAATCGGATGATTCCGCCGCGACCTTGGTAGATGACGCCGAGCAAGACATGGATCTGACCGCGCTCATCCACGACTTACCCAAGACCACCGACCTGCTGGAATCCGCGAACGACGCGCCTGTCATCCGCATGATCAACGCCTTGTTGTCACAGGCCGTGCGCGACAATGCTTCAGACATCCACATCGAACCGTTCGAGACCCGCTCCGTGGTGCGCTTCCGCGTCGATGGCACGTTGAAAGACGTGGTCGAACCCCATCGCGCTTTGCACTCAGCGCTCGTGTCACGCATCAAGGTGATGGCGGAGTTGGACATCGCAGAGAAACGCTTACCGCAAGATGGACGCATCGCATTACGACTCGGCGGTCGGCCAGTGGACGTGCGTATCTCCACGCTACCCACCGCGCATGGCGAACGTGTCGTGATGCGCCTGCTGGATAAAGAAGCCGGTCGATTGAATCTTGCCAAGCTGGGCATGAGCCCTGCCGCGTTGCAACAGATACAAGAATTGGTGAAGCAACCCCACGGCATCCTCTTGGTCACTGGGCCCACTGGTTCAGGCAAGACCACCACGCTGTACGCGGCGCTGTCATGCGTGGATGCCAGTGTGACCAATGTGATGACGGTGGAAGACCCTGTCGAATACGACCTCGACGGCATCAGTCAGACTCAGGTCAACCCGCGTATCGAGATGGATTTCGCACGTGCGCTGCGCGCCATCCTGCGCCAAGACCCGGATGTCATTATGATCGGTGAGATACGCGATTTGGAAACTGCGCAAATCGCCGTGCAGTCCAGCCTCACAGGCCATTTGGTGCTCGCCACGCTGCACACCAACGACACGGCAAGCAGCATCACGCGCCTCACCGACATGGGTATCGAACCCTTTTTGCTGTCGTCTAGCTTGATCGGCGTGCTGGCACAACGCCTAGTGCGCCGCCTGTGCCCATTTTGCAAAGAAGCCTATACGCCTGACGCGAACGAGTTGTCTGTATTAGCGAAAGCAGGCAAGCCCGCGCAACTGTATCGCCCAAAAGGCTGCGCCGCATGCGGCAATATCGGCTATCGCGGACGCACAGGCATCTACGAACTACTGGTCGTGGATGATGGCTTGCGCAGCATGGTGCACGCCCACAATAGCGATCAACAGTTGCGAGATTACGCACAGCAAAAAGGCATGTTGAACTTGCGCGACGACGGATTGCGTTGGGTAGTGAGCGGCGATACCTCGCTGGAAGAAGTCATCCGCGTCACGCGCGACTGATCACCATGCCTGCGTTCCACTACCAAGCCCTAGACGCCGCAGGCAAACAACAAGCAGGCATCATCGAAGCCGACTCGGCGCGTAACGCACGCAACCAGTTGCGTGAATCCGGATTGTTCGTTCTAGAAGTAGAAACAACGACTGAGCAAAATAAAAAAGTTTCATTCAGCTTCTCACGCCGCAGCCTTTCACTCGCCGATTTAAGTTTGTTGCTACGCCAACTGGCCACCTTGCTCGAAGCTGGCCTGCCACTGGAACAAGCACTATCCGTGCTCATCGAACAAAGCACGAACCCTTATCAACACGGCTTGCTCGCTGCGATACGCGCCGATGTACTGGCCGGTCAGACCTTGGCACAAGCCGTGGCACAGCATCCCAACGACTTTCCCGAACTGCACCGCGCACTCATCAAAGCCGGTGAAGCCTCCGGCGAGCTCGATACCGTGATGGACAAACTCGCCACCTACAGCGAGAACCAACACGCACTGCAACAGAAGGTCGGCCTCGCATTCGTCTATCCCGCCATCGTCACCGCAGTCGCCATCCTCATCGTGGGTGGCTTGTTGTTCTACGTCGTGCCGCAAGTCATCTCGGTATTCGAGCAATCGCACCAACAATTACCGTTGCTCACGCGCAGTTTGATCTGGGTCACCGACGGACTCGCCGCCGCATGGCCATATCTGTTAGGGCTACTGGTCGCAGCTGTGTTCGGCGCGAGACATCTGCTGAAGCAGGAATCGATACGTGCCAATCTGCATCGCAAGATGTTGCGTGTTCCCATCTTGGGCAGACTCATTCAAGGGGTAAACACGGCGCGGATGGCCAGTACCTTGTCTATCTTGTTCGGCAGCGGCGTACCGCTACTCACAGCACTTTCAGCCGCCTCGGGCGTAGTAGGCAATCTGCCCATGCGTTACGCCTTGGACGAAGCTGCGCGCAAGGTACGCGAAGGGGTGAGTTTGAGCCGTGCCCTCGCTGTCTCTGGCCTATTCCCTCCCGTGCTCATCCACCTCATCGCCAGTGGCGAGCAGAGCGGCAAGCTCGACGTCATGCTCAACCGCGTCGCCAAACAGCAAGAGCAGGAAGTCGGCGGCTTCGTCAGCACACTCACTTCACTGCTCGAACCTATCCTCATCCTCATCATGGGCGCGGTGGTGCTCGTCATCGTGTTGGCCATCTTGATGCCGATCATCTCGATGAATCAGCTCATCAAGTGACCCTGTTCTTGTGGCAAACTAGCGCCCGTCTCTGAATCCAAATAAACCATCTTGCAACCTTACGAACTCTTCATCGGCCTTCGCTACACCCGCGCCAAGCGCCGCAACCATTTCATCTCCTTCATCTCGCTCATCTCCATGCTGGGTATCGGGCTGGGCGTGATGGCATTGATCGTGGTGTTATCGGTGATGAACGGCTTCCAGAAAGAGATCCGTGCGCGCATCCTCGGTGTCACGCCGCACCTGCAGATCAGTAGCGATGGCGGTCAGTTGGCGGATTGGAAATCTGCACTGGATACCGTCGCCAAACATCCGAATGTCCGCGCCGCCGCCCCCTTCGTTAATGGGCAAGGCATGGTGTCGGTGAGTGACCGTGTGGAAGGCGTGATGGTGCGCGGCATTCAGCCGGATGCAGAGCAACGTCTGACCGCACTTGGCGACAAAATGAAGAGCGGCAGTTTGAATGAATTGCGCTCGGGAGAATTCAACATCGTGCTGGGTGTCGATCTGGCCCGTTCACTCGGTGCGCACGTGGGCGAGACTGTGTTGCTCATCACCCCACAAGGCCAGGTCACTCCGGCCGGCATGATGCCGCGCCTGAAACAATTCCATGTCGTCGGCATCTTTGAGATTGGCATGTCACCTTACGACAATGCGCTGGCGCTCATCCACCTTGAAGACGCGCAGAAGCTTTATCGCATGGGTGAATCCGTCAGCGGCATCAGCGGCTCCCTCAATAATCTCGACCTCGCGCCTCAAGTGGCACGTGAGTTGGAGAAGCAGTTACCAATGGACACTTACGCCACGGATTGGACACGCCAGAACGCCAACTATTTCGCCGTCGTCGCGATGGAAAAGAAGATGATGTTCATCATCCTGTCGCTCATCGTGTTGGTCGCCGCCTTCAACATCGTCTCCACGCTAGTGATGGCCGTCACCGACAAACAAGCCGACATCGCCATCCTGCGCACCTTGGGTGCATCGCCCAAGAGCATCATGCAGATATTTATGGTGCAGGGCATGTTGATCGGTCTTATCGGCATGGGATTGGGCGTGTTGGGTGGCGTAGTGTTGGCACTCAACATCGGCACCATCGTTCCTTTTATCGAGCAATTGTTCGGCGTGCAGTTCCTGTCCAAAGAGTTCTACTACATCAGCGAACTGCCCTCCGATTTGCAAAATTCCGACGTATTCGTCGTTGCGGGGATGTCTTTCCTCATCAGCCTGTTCGCCACTATCTACCCAAGCTGGCGCGCATCCAAGGTACAACCAGCGGAGGCATTGCGCTATGAATAATGTCATCTCCTGCCGCGATTTGAACAAGACTTACTCGCAAGGCGATTTGAGCGTGAGCGTGTTGAAAGGCGTCAACCTTGAGGTGGCTCCAGGGGAACGCATCGCCATCGTCGGTGCATCGGGTTCTGGTAAAAGCACCCTACTGCACCTGCTCGGCGGTCTCGACACCCTCACCAGCGGTAGCGTGAGCATCCTCGGACAAGACGTGTCGAAGATGAGCGAGACACAACGCGGTGAATTGAGGAATAAGTCGCTCGGCTTCGTCTATCAGTTCCACCATCTGCTGGCTGAATTCACCGCACTGGAGAACGTCGCCATGCCCTTTCTGATACGCGGCATGAAGCCCGCCGAAGCGCACCCCCAAGCGGCAGCGATGTTGGAACAAGTCGGCCTCGCACAACGAATACGTCATCTGCCCGCCGAACTCTCCGGCGGCGAACGTCAGCGTGTCGCCGTGGCGCGCGCGCTGGTCACCCAGCCCGCCTGCGTACTGGCCGACGAACCCACCGGCAATCTGGATCGCGCCAGCGCCCTTGCCCTGTTCGATCTCATGCAGACCCTCAACGCCAAACTCAATACCAGCTTCATCATCGTCACCCACGACCTCGAACTCGCCAGCAAGATGCAACGCCGGCTGGAACTGGTAGATGGCGTGTTGCAAAACTCTTAATTGATTAGAGCGTCACCCATGCGCACCGCAGCTGTGCTCCTCGCCCTCTATTGCATGCCAACTTATGCTGCTGACCCCGTCAGCGCTAATGTGCCCCAAGCAGAGAATAATCGAGACCCAGAGACACTCTCGGAAATCACCGTGGTTAGCGAACGCAGCCCTGACCGCGTCAGCAAGAGTGTGATCAGCGGCAAAGTGCTGAGCAAAGTCGCGGGTTCCGGTGGCGACCCGCTGGCAGGGTTGCAGGCGTTGCCTGGTGTGGTTTCCAGCGGCAATGGCAGTGAACCTGCCGTGCGCGGCTCCGGCCCCGGTGACAATGCCTATTACGTGGATGATCTACCCACGGGCAACATCTTCCACTTTGGCGGCATCAGCGTATTCAATGCTGATTTGCTCAAGGACTTCAATCTCTACAGTGCCGCGTTCGCCCCGCATTACGCCGATGTGACTGGCGCAGTCATTGATGTCGCCCTGCGCGATCCAAGGACAGATCGCATGGGAAGCAAGGTCAATGTGAATCTGCTGGGTGCGGATGCGTTGATCGAAGGCCCAATCAATGAGAACCAATCGTTCTACTTCGCCGCACGTCGCAGTTACATCGACCTATTCTTGAAACAGGTCGAGCAGGATGGCATCACGATCCAGATCCCAAATTATTCAGACTATCAAGGTAAGTACATCCTGAAATTGGACGATGCTGGGAAGCTTACTTTTCATATGCAAGGTGCTTCCGACACGCTTAGATTGAAGGTTGGCAATAACTCCGACCTCGCTCAAAAGGAACCTATCTTTGCGGGCAACTTTGCATTCGATAACAAAAATAGGATGCAAGCCATCGTGTTAGAGAACGTACTGTTCGATAGTGCCTTCAATAAACTAGCGCTCGAGCACCTGACTTTCGACTTCACCAACTCTATCGGTGGCGCAGGCAATCTCTACCTTGCCCAAGATAGCTGGATGCTGCGTGAGCACCTGACGCTCCCCGTCAATGAGGGACACGAGCTGGCATTAGGTGCGAACTACGAACGCGCTTTGACCAAGATAGATGCCGATCTGAAGAACGCGACCTGCACCCAATTCAACCCCAGTTGTGATTTCACCAGCGCTCCGCGCACACAACTGAAGGATCAGTTCTATTCGCAAGGCTGGAACGTATCGGCACAAGACCGTAAGCGCATCATTCCAACAGTGACCCTTGTTACTGGGATTCGTCATACGTACGAAAATTATCTGCGCAAGGGATACACCGAACCTAGGCTAGGTATCGAGTGGGATTACACATCTGACACTTTGGTCACGGCAGGTTGGGGACAACACAACCAGATGCCTATCGGCCAACAAGTCGCCAAGGAATTCGGCAACCCCAACTTGTCTCACTTGCGTGCAGACCACAGCGTACTGGGCGTGTCGCACAAAGTGGATACGATATGGTCTTGGAAGGCAGAGACCTATTACAAGAAGTTCAGCGATTTGATCGTGGATGACACGCAACTCCACTACGTGAATGGCGCCAGTGGTAAAGCTTATGGTTTTGAATTTTTGCTGAAGAAAGATCCAGGCGAGGAGCAACTATCCGGATGGTTCGCATTGTCGTTATCCAAATCGATTCGCCGCAATGACATCACGGGCGAGTCGTTCCGCTTCGAATTGGATCAACCCATCAATGCCACTGTCGTGACTACCTACAAATTGGATGACGACTGGACGTTGGGGGTGAAATGGAATGGACACTCAGGCACGCCATACACCCCGATCACCGGTGGACAACATATTTGTACGGGCACGGTGCCTACTCAAATATGCCGAACCATGCCCGTATATTCTGACATTAACTCCGGCACCCTCCCCTTCTACCATCGTCTTGACGTACGTCTTGAAAGAGCAGTGCAGATGGATGACTACAAGATAGAGATGTACTTCGAGTGGAATAACTTATACGGCAGGCAAAACGTGGTGGGTTATAGCTACGACCCCACTTACACAGAGAAGACACCCGTCTATCCTTTCGTGCTTCCCATCTCGTTCGGGGTACAGGCAGAGTTCTGATCTTCAGGCTCACCGTCTTGTTCGACCTGAGGCAAACCCGCAACGCCAAGCTCAATACCAGCCTCATCATCGTCACCCACGCCCCGGAACTGGCGAGTAGAATGGGACGACAAGTAGGATTGCCAGATGGCATGTTGCAGGTAGCCTGAACCCGTCACAGCAAGGCTGCCGAAGTACAAGTTGGATCGTTCTCATCAGGAGGAGACCATTATGGCTGGCAGCTACCCCCCCCCCCCCCCCCGCGGTACCGGCGGTATGAGCCTTGACCCGTATCTGGCGGCGATTCGCGCCATGCAGAATGGCGACTTCTCGCCCGCATTCCCAGTGGAAGCGGAAAAAGACCCGCTGGGGCTGGAGTTGCGCAAGCTCGCCGCGACACTCGAACTAAAGTGCACAGAAACCGATCTGCTACAGAACATCATGCACGAAGTGGCGTCCGGCTTGCTGGTGGACGACGTGCTGGATCGCATCTATGACCGTTTCCATTCCATCATTCCCTACAACCGCATGGCGCTGGCCTTGCTGAGTGAAGATCGCACGATACTTACCCAATACTGGCTGCGTTCGGACGCGAGCGATATCCCTTTGCAGCGCGGCTATGCCGCCCCCATCAAGGAAAGCAGCCTGCAACAAGTCCTGGAAACCGTTCAGCCGCGCATCCTGAACGATCTTGAAGCCTACCTGTCCGCACACCCGAACTCGCATTCCACGCGCCTGATCGTCAATGAGGGTATGCGCTCCAACCTCACCTGCCCTTTGATAACCCAAGGCAGACCCATCGGATTCCTGTTCTTCACCAGCCGCAACAAGAACACCTATCAGCATGTGCATCAACAGATCTTCATGCATATCGCGGAGCAGGTCTCCATCTTGGTCGAAAAGCAGTGCCTCGCACACAAACTGCGCGAGAACGAGGAGGAGCGCTACAAGACCATCGTGCGCACTGCGCTGGACGGGTTCTGGCTGGTGGATGCACAGGGATATCTGTGCGGTGTAAACGATGCAGCGTGCGAACTGTCGGGTTACCGCCGCGAGGAACTGTTGGGCATGCACATCAGCGATCTGGAAGCCTCTGAGGCACCGGAAGAAACCGCCAGCCACATTGAACGGATTATCGCCAGCGGCAGCGACCGCTTCGAGACGCGGCACCGCTGCAAGGACGGACATCACATCGATGTCGAGGTCAGCACCAATTTCATAGCATCGAACGGCGGGCGCTTCTTCGCCTTTCTCCGCGATATCAGCGCGCGCAAGCGCGTGGAGGAAGAGGTCAAAATGAAAGCGCTATTGCTGGATAGCGTGAATGACTCTGTGTTCCTGAGCGATCAGCGGGGCATTATCTGCTACGCCAATGAAACCGCCTACCTGACACGCGGTTATGCACCGCAGGAAATGATCGGTTTGGATGTGCGCGCCTTGAACAGTCCTGAATACGCGTTGCTATTACAGCCGCGCATGGATGAATTACAGTTGCGCGGACATGCCACCTTTGAGACCGTCCATCTACGCAAGGATGGGACCGCACTGCCGGTGGAACTCAACTCACGTATCATCGAATCCAACGGCAACAAATTCTTCCTCACTGTCGCACGCGACATCACAGAGAAAAAACTGGCCGAAGAACATGCCCGTCTTGCTTATCACGACACGCTCACCGGCCTGCCCAATAGGCGGCGGCTTGTCGATCGCATTGAACATGCATTGGCGCGTGCCAAGCGTTATGAGCGGTTGGTCGCGGTGATGTTTCTCGATCTCGACAACTTCAAGAAAATCAACGATACGCTGGGGCACGATGTGGGCGATGAAGTACTCATCGCCGCCGCGCAAAAGATAGCGCGTTGTGTGCGTCAGGACGACACCATCTCACGATTGGGCGGGGATGAATTCGTGGTGCTACTGAGCGAGATCAGCGATATCGACGATGCAAGATCCGTTGCCAACAAGATATTGGCAGAATTTGTTTCTCCTTTGCAGTTAGGAGGACAAACGCTCACCCTCTCCAGCAGCATCGGCATCAGCCTTTATCCGGACGACGGCATGAATCCGTCGATGTTGATCGCTCACGCCGACGACGCCATGTACCAAGCCAAACGTTCGGGAAAAGGCTGCGTCCGAGTACACGGCGAGTAAGTTTGATGTATTCGTCGATATTGCAGCGATATGGGGCGCCAGGAACAACAATGAAAACGCCCCGGTGCCTAGACACTGGGGCGTTGTGATTCGTGTCGCTTAGATGGAAGTGCTGACGGATGTGAATGCTGGAAGTGCGACGACGAAAGACACAACGCCAGTCACTATCCAACGAACGAATCTTGCGACACCTTCATAAGCTTTTTTCATTTAATCACCTCTTGGTTTGTTGATGCGTACGTCCAGCTTGCTTCACCAGACGCTCCCTCAGAGGCGAGTTACTCGAAATAGTTCCCGACTATTTCAGTGCGATTTGCGGTGCTTCCATTTCCACACCACCATCAAGCGCCAACCCAATCGCACCAGTATGTAGCCAATCAAGGCAAGACTGACTGCCAAAATGGGTAAGCCAATGAGGATAGGCTCCCCCAAAGAGACTAACCAGTTCCACAAGGAGTCGAACCAGTCATGTAGATGCAGTTTTGGGAAGTCGCGAACATTTGCGACATCTCCCTCACCCAATACCCACACGCCTATCTGATAGGCGAACAGGTACAAAGGGACGATGGTGAAGGGGTTGGTGTAAAACGTAGTGAAGAGTGCGACAGGAAGATTGACGCGCAACCATATCGCCAGCAGGGCAGCTGAGAGCATCTGCAAGGGGCCTGGGACCAAACCACAAAACAGGCCAAGCGCAACACCGCCCGCGACGGAGCGACGATGCAGATGCCACAGATTGGGATGGCGCAACCAATGCTCGACTGGTTGCAGCCAGCTTATCTTTCTGATGCTGTCAGAACTTGGTAAGCGGCTTCGAATGAATTTTCGCATGATGCGATTGTAGCCCTTGAATGTGTCAGTTACGCTACGTGCATGGTTTCGTTCTCCATCTTCTTTGCGCTCGGTGCCTGGCTGTTACAGCAACAAACTGTACTGCCGGCCTTGAATATGTTTTGGCCGTTGGCTGCGCTCGTATTTCTGATTCCGAATATGCATCAAAAAGTGGCGCGCCTTGCTCGTAGTGCACTCTTCCTCCTCTGCGCTGCACTCCTGGGTTTTTATTATGCTGCATGGCTGGCCCAAGCACGCTTGGCCGATTCGCTACCCAATGAATGGCAAGGCCGAAACATCACACTCACCGGCATCATTGCCGAGATGCCGCGCTCGCACGAACGCGGCCTGCGTTTCGCTTTCGATGTGGAGAGTGTACAAACCGCGACGGCGCATGTGCCAAAACGCATCCAGCTCGCCACTTACGATGGCGATACAGATTCGGCATTGGATATCCATGCGGGTGAACGCTGGATGTTCACGGTGCGCTTGAAACAGCCGCATGGAACCAGCAACCCGAATGGATTCGATTTCGAGGCTTGGGCGTTGGAGCGCAACCTGCGCGCCACAGGCTATGTGTACCCCAAGGACGACAACCGGAAATTGGCGCTGACGACCAATTCACCTGCTTACCTCATCGAGCAGTTGCGCGAATCGGTACGCAGCCATTTCCGACAAACGTTAGGAGATGCACCCTACGCGGGAATTCTCGTTGCACTCGCTATCGGCGACCAAGCCAGCATCGCCCAAACCGAATGGCAGTTGTTCACACACACAGGTGTGAATCATCTGATGAGCATCTCCGGCCTGCACATCACCATGCTCGCCAGCTTGTTCTTCGTGCTCACCTACTGGCTGTGGCGGCGCAGCATTAAGTTGATGCTATTCTTCCCTGCACCCAAAGCGGCAGCGTTGGTGGGCTTGCTCGCGGCGCTTTGCTACACATTGATCTCGGGCTTTGAGATTCCCGCGCAACGCACGCTGTTCATGTTGGCCACTTTCGCGGTGATGATGTTGTTGTCACGCAACGTCGCTCCCAGCCAGATGCTCGCTGCCGCATTGATCGTCGTTCTGTTGGCGGATCCTTGGGCGGTGATATCACCCGGTTTCTGGCTGTCGTTCGGCGCAGTGGCACTCATTTTCTATGTCACAGCGAACCGATACGGCAGATCACATTGGCTGACGGAGTACGGCAAAGTGCAGTGGGCGATGACCATCGGCCTCATCCCGCCGCTGCTTGCACTGTTCCAACAACTCTCGCTGGTATCGCCCATCGCCAACGCCTTCGCTATCCCCTTGGTCAGTTTCGTGGTCGTACCGCTCACTTTGCTGGGCACGCTTCCGCCGTTCGAGTGGATGCTCTACCTCGCCCATCAGGCGATGGCGCTGTGTATGTGGTTGCTTGAATGTCTTGATACCTTGCCGGTCTCCGTATGGACTCAACATGCGCCACCTGTATGGGCCATAGTGAGTGGTGTGTTAGGCGCACTCTGGTTGCTCACTCCGCGTGGTTTTCCCCTACGTAGCTTCGGCGTCATTTTGATATTGCCGATGTTCCTCATCGCGCCAATGACACCCGCAGAGAACAGCGCACGCATCATCGTGTTCGATGTCGGTCAGGGATTGGCCGCAGCAGTACAGACGCACGACCACGCGATGCTGTACGACGCCGGGCCAGATTTTGCAGGTGAGGCGGATAGTGGCAACCGCATCCTCGTCCCTTCCTTACGCGCACTCGGAATCGACAAGTTGGATGGTTTGATGTTGAGCCACGATGACATCGATCACATCGGCGGTGCGCACTCGGTGATGCAGTCCCTGCCTATCGAGTGGGTGTCATCTTCCCTAAGAACAGACCACCTATTACTGGGCACAGTAAGGCGACATAACCCTTGTACTGATGGACAGAGTTGGGGATGGGATGGCGTTAGTTTCGAGGTTCTTCACCCCGCCGATCTTGATACTTCAGACAAAAAACATGACAACGATCAAAGCTGCGTCTTGCGCATCAGTGTAGGTACGCAATCCGTCTTATTGGTCGGTGACATCGAAAAGACTTCCGAGTCGCGCTTACTTGCCCTTCACATGCATGATCTGCCTTCCACGCTGCTGGTTGCACCTCACCACGGCAGCAGGAGTTCATCTTCGGAA
Organism: Gallionellaceae bacterium; assembly: GCA_006218055.1. Taxonomy (GTDB): domain Bacteria; phylum Pseudomonadota; class Gammaproteobacteria; order Burkholderiales; family Gallionellaceae; genus Sideroxyarcus. Next base: position 4,823 of record VBWD01000025.1, on the reverse strand, counting down.
GCTTTTGTGAGCACGGTATCTCCTCACTACGTTGTGTTCACCGCTGGCTATCGCAATCGCTTCCACCATCCCCATCCAGACGTGTGGCAAAGGTATGGAGAGATGGGCGTTGAAAGGTTACGGTCTGACACCGACGGTGCGATCATCATCGACCTGAATGCTGAGGAATTGAAGGTGGAGAGCTACCGCAAGACACACCGCCGTTACTGGACGCATGAGGTGCCAGCCGAACCCGAAAGCAGCTAGCGATACGCTTTCACCCTGAGCGGTGGCACGGGTATAATTCGCGCCATTGTTCACCCCCAAGGAAATATCGTGTCTCTCTCCACTCGCGTACAAGCTATCAAACCCTCTCCTACTCTTGCCGTCACCGCCCGTGCCGCAAAATTGAAAGCCGAAGGTAAAGACATCATCGGACTGGGGGCAGGCGAGCCGGATTTCGACACCCCGCAACACATCAAAGATGCAGCGATCTCAGCCATCAACAAGGGCTTTACCAAATACACACCGGTAGGTGGAACGGCGTCACTCAAAGCAGCTGTCATCGCCAAATTCAAACGTGACAACGGGCTGGACTACACCGCGAAACAGATCCTCGTTTCTTGCGGCGGCAAGCAGAGCTTCTTCAATCTATCGCTCGCTGTCATCAATCCGGGGGATGAGGTCATCATCCCTGCACCTTACTGGGTGTCGTACCCGGACATTGTCATCATCGCTGAAGGCAAGCCGGTGATCGTTGAAGCAGGTATCGAGCAAGGTTTCAAATTGACCCCAACGCAACTGGCGGCGGCGATCACACCGAAGACAAAGATGGTCGTCATCAACAGCCCAAGCAATCCATCCGGTGCGGTCTATACATTGGCTGACCTGAAAGCCTTGGGCGAAGTTTTGCGCAAGCACCCGAACATCCTCATCGCAACGGACGACATGTACGAACACATAGCGCTGACTGATGAGAAGTTCGTCAACATCCTCGATGCTTGCCCTGACCTGTATCCGCGCACCATGGTACTGAACGGCGTATCCAAGGCATACGCAATGACCGGCTGGCGCATCGGCTACGCTGCAGGCCCTGAGAACATCATCACCGCAATGGAGAACGTGCAGTCGCAAAGCACTTCTAATCCGACTTCCATCTCACAAGTCGCTGCTGAAGCAGCATTGAATGGTGATCAAGCTTGCATCGCACCGATGCTCAAGGCGTTCCGTGAGCGTCATGTATTCGTAGTGAACGAACTGAATAAGATACCTGGCCTGAGCTGCATCATGGCGGGCGGCGCGTTCTACGCTTTCCCAGATGCACGCAAAGCTATCGCGACCTTGCATCAAAAAGGCACTATCAAAGAAGCCACCGACATCGCGTTCTCTGAGTATCTGTTGGTTCAAGCTGGCGTAGCCGTCGTACCAGGCTCCGCATTTGGCAGCGAAGGTTATATCCGCCTCTCCTTTGCCACCTCAATGGACAACCTTAAGGCAGCGATTGAGCGTATGGCGAAAGCGCTGGCTTGAGGTTGCGGTGAAGACTAACCTTCAGGTTATGTCGCAACCAAAATCTCAAGAATGCGCTGGAGCGTATTGCAAAAGCTTTGAGTTAATCAAGTTGGACTTGCATCAAAAAGAAGCCGGCTTGCGCCGGCTTCTTCATTTCCATGCACTCATCCGAGATTTTATCTAGCGACCAGTTTGGGTTCATTCAACGTGCCAGACAACCCCAATGCATTGTTGCCAGCTCGCATCTTGATCTCAGCACCAAAGCTGCCTGATAGTTGCCCTGTTGCAGACATCTCAAAAGAACCCGTTGCATTCAGCATGCCAGAGGTGATCTTAACTTGGCGGAAACGTTTCACGTGATTCTCTAACTGTACCGCACCAGTCAACACGTCAAAGTGTGTACGGCCACCGGGCAGATGCTCGCGACTGGATAATCTTGCTGTCTCGACCATATCCATTCCGGTGATGACTCCTTTGTTGGCAGAGAACGAAGCGTCGAATTTAGGCGCATCACCCAACTGCGAAAACTTGGTGCTCTGCAGCGCGAACGATCCATCCGCAAACACTTCACCTGAGAGCCCGAACTGCGGGAACATCTTTTCCAACTCCATCGTCTTCGCTTGCATACGACCTTGCAGTTGCCAACCCTTACGCCAAGTAAGCTTGCCTCTACCAGACAAGATACCGCCGTAGGCATGCGCGTCGATCTCGCTGAAATCGACCTCGCCGTCACCGATCAATCCTTTGACGGTAAAGTCACTGAACGTGACATCGGGCAACAATGGCAATGCGCGTTCTTTGATGCCGAAGCTAAGTTGCCAACGGTTCTGCATCGGCACGACCTCGACGTTGAACTTGCTATCGTCACTGTGCAAGACCACACGAGTGAATTGCCCCTGAGCGATGTCTGCGCTACCACTCAGAGTAGGTAATTCGATGCCCTCTGCGTTCACTTTCAGATTCTGGATGGTCAGATGACGTAATGGGTACTGAGCATCCCCACCGATACCTTTCAATGCCATAGTCAATTGCTCCAGGCGGCGACCATCCACCGTAGCGCCTTTCAATTCGATATTGCTGATCGTCTTTTGCTCTGAGAACAGCGAGAGCGGATCTGCAAAGATAGAGACAGTTGAAACCTTGATCTCTTCACCCGCACCGATACTCAAGTTTTGCAATTCAACCTTAGGCATAGGCAATATCGCCGCACTCATACTGCCGATCTTCACGGGTTGTTTGAGTTGCGCAGAGATGCGTTGCTCGATAGGTGCGATGAATTCCTGTAGCGGCCATACCAAGGGCAACACAAAGATCGTCACAATACTCAATACCACCAACCCCATGAAAATCTTGCCCACAGGTAGAGGTTTGTGTCGCGCCCTGGATACCGGCTTTTGCGTTGCTTTAGCTTTGGATTGCGCAGATTGATGTGCCGCATTTTCAACATTGAGGCTAGCTTGTGACTTGGCGCGCTGCTCTGCTTCTGCCCATGCGCTGGCCTGTTCTGCAGCCAGTGCTTGTTCTTCTTCCTTTGCGCGTGCCTCGTGCTCTGCACGAAGGCGAGCCGCTTCTTGCTCTTCCTTCAGACGCGCCATTTCTTCTGCTGCTCTTTGCTTGGTTTTTTGTTCTTCTAGCGCCTTAGCTTCAGCTGCCGCACGCTGCGCAGCTTCCTGCTCTGCCTTCGCACGCGCATCTTCCTGCGGAGCGGAGTGTGCCGACACTGGCGTGATACCCGCGTTCAATACATCCAGATTGATTTGGAATGGGGAAGCTGGTTGGGCAACTTGCGCTGCAGATGCAGCAAGGGTTTCTTGTTTGGCCAACTGCGCATCACGCTTCGCTTTTTCTACCGCCTCTGTTTGAGCCGCTTGTCGTGTGATGGCTTCCTGTTCGGCCTTGATACGAGCGGCTTCAGCCTCCGTTTTTGCGCGTTCCGCCGCCTGCTGCTCAGCTTTTGCCCTTGCCGCTTCCTGTTCCGCTTTGATACGTGCAGCTTCCGCTTCATGTTTAGCACGCTGTTCGACAAGTGCCTTGGCTTCAGCGTCGGCACGCGCTTTGGCCGCCTCCAGCTCTGCCTTCGCGATAGCCGCTTCTTGCTCCGCTTTGATACGTGCAGCTTCGGCTTCAGCCCTAATACGAGCGACTTCTTCTTCCGCTTTTAGCCTTGCCGCTTCTGCTTCTTGTCTAGCTCGCTCATCAGCCTCGACTTTGGCACGTGCTGCAGCTTCTTGCTCAGCCCTGATTCGAGCGGCTTCTTGTTCTGCTTTGATTCTGGCTGCTTCCTGCTCAGCCTTAAGGCGAGCAGCTTCTTGCTCGGCTTTGATACGTGCAGCTTCTTGTTCCGCCTTCAAACGAGCAGCCTCCACCTCCTGCCTTGCTCGCTCTTCAGCCAATGCTTTTGCCTCAGCTTCGGCTCGTGCTTTGGCAGCCTCTAACTCCGCCCTGATCTTAGCGGCTTCTTGCTCTGCTTTGATACGTGCTACTTCAGCCTCGGCCTTCGCTTTTGCCGCAGCCTCCAATTCCGCTTTGACGCGCGCCGCTTCCTGTTCGGCCTTGATGCGGGCTGCCTCTTGTTCCGCTTTCAGACGCGCAGCCTCTGCTTCTTGCTTAGCTTTTTCTTCGGCCTGCTTGGCTCGCGCTTCCGCTTCGGCTCGCGCCTTGGCCACTTCCATCTCAGCCTTCAATCTTGCCGCTTCTTGCTCCGCCTTTATTCGTGCAGCATCGGCTTCGGCCTTCGCTTTTGCCGCCGCTTCCAGTTCGGCCTGCTTACGCAAAACTTCCTGCTCGGCATTCAATCTCGCCGCTTCGACTTCTTGCCTGGCCTTTAATCTTGCGCCTTCTTCAGCCATTGCTGCAGCCGTAGGACTTGCGACCATCGCGGTGAAATCCAATTCCTCACTAATAGGAGCTGCGACAGGTTTGGGGACGACGATCTTGGGTGCGACAACAATTTTGTCTTTATCTCGAATCAACTCAGCATCGATCAAATTTTGAAGTATCTCGGGAAGGTCTCCGCGCAGGCTAGGAGGCGCACGCTTGGTAACCTCTTCAACGGTAGACTTATCGTCGATGAGCAACATCACACGTCTCATATCTCCAGACAGACCAGAGATGGTGACTTCACCAACAGATGTTTTGATGAGAACTGTTTTTTTATCCATGATGATGATTGTAATTGAGTTGAACCATTACTTCGCCTTTAGCTACAAAATCTCACCTTTAAAGTGCTTCGAAGGTTGACCGAAACGCCTTCTGCCGTTAGTATAGCGCCCGCATCAATTCCCTGATAGCTCAGTCGGTAGAGCGACGGACTGTTAATCCGCAGGTCCCTG
>VBWD01000092.1:1045-1625 GCA_006218055.1 Gallionellaceae bacterium | reverse complement strand
GTGGCAGGATCAGTCCATACTGACTCACATCCTCTAGGGTCACTTTCTTTTTCTTGGCCAAAGGATGGCCGATAGGCACGATCAGCACGGGATCGAAGGTCACCAAGGGTTGATAGGTGATGTCATCCGGCACATCCAACATCGAGCCCACGGCAAAGTCGATCTCGTCCGACTTCAGCATCTTCAGGCCATCGCGCCCCGTCTCATTATGCAAACGCAGGTGGATGCCTGGGTAGGCTTTGGTAAAACGACTCACCACCTCGGGCAAGATGTAGAGGATGGTGGATTCGCCCGCACCGATGTTCAGTTCACCCGACTCCAAGCGACCATGCTGGGCTTCAAAATTCGCATGCAAGCCATCCACGCCTTGCACCAAAGGTTCGGCCAAGGCGTACAGTGCTTCGCCATCGGGCGTCAGACGCATGGTCGGCCCACGGCGCTCGAACAAGGTCGTCTTTAATTCGCGTTCAAGTGCTTGAATTTGAAGAGTGACTGAGGGTTGGCTGAGAAATAACTTCTGCGAAGCCACCGTGATACTGCCACTACGTACCACTTGGCAGAAAGCGCGGATCTGCTTGAG
>VBWD01000092.1:0-996 GCA_006218055.1 Gallionellaceae bacterium | reverse complement strand
AGGCGGTTGTTTTTGTAATAGGCCTGCTTGTCTGCTGACATCCCTACTCCCCTTATTGCTTTTTCAATAATGAAAATTGAAATTATTGATTCCCCAAATGATTGTAACTTTAATAACCTTGTTGCAACAAAAGTTAAAGAAAAAATAAAAACGACCCAAGTCGTCCGCTGGCATCAAACGTTGCAACCGGGGAGCAGCATGGGAACACTGCACAACATTCTTTTTGCCTTTGCGTTCATGGCAGGACTTGGCGTCCTGCTAGCGCTGTTCCTGGCTGTCGCCAGCAAACGCCTCTACGTGTTCGAAGATCCCCGCATCGATGAAGTGGAAGAGATGTTGCCGCATTCCAACTGCGGCGCATGTGGCACAGCCGGTTGTCGCAACTTCGCCGAACAAGTCGTCAATGGTTCTATCGAACCCGCTCGCTGCACCGTCAATCCTCCCGCACAGAATCTATCTATCGCCGAGATGCTAGGAATCTCAATGGGCGATGTCGAAAAACGTATCGCCCGCATCGCCTGTGCTGGCGGCAGACATGTCGCCAAGATGCGCGCTCACTATGATGGTCTTAATTCCTGTGCTGCCGCTGCCGTCGCGGGTGGCGGCAAGAGCTGCACTTGGGGATGTCTCGGTATCGGCGACCCCAAGGGCTTGTTCTCGCTTCAAGTCGAATCACACAAACTGTGGCTAGCCTGTTGCAACGAATCCGACGGAGATATCGCTGAAGCTGCATGCGAAGTGGCGTGCACCGCCTGCGAACGTTGTGTCGTAGATGCCGCACCCGGCCTCATCAGCATCCAGAACAAGCTCGCCGTCATTGATTACAGCAAGAACGACACTGCACAGCGTGCAGCCATCGATCGTTGTCCCACTGGGGCCATCGTGTGGATGGAAGGAAGCAACATCAGCAAAGGCAAAGCCGCCAAGAAGATCATCCGCATCGAACCGTTACCTGTCATCGCAGAAGCATAAGGGGACTTCTATGAATCCAAATTT
>VBWD01000091.1 GCA_006218055.1 Gallionellaceae bacterium | reverse complement strand
TCAACGTCCTCCGCCGCGATTTGAACGTCCGGCTTCCGTTCCTGCTTCTTTGAGCATGCGAACAGTACCATCGGCACATCCCAGAACGATAAGTCCGGCGTTGCTGGTTACATCAAGCGACCAAACTTCAACGCCAACATTGTTCATCATAAGGTTCTGCCCGGTAGTGATGTCCCACATCTTAACCGTCTTATCGAGGCTGCCCGTTACGATTGTCTTATTGTCTTCTGCAAACGCAACGTCTTGAACGAGGTCGAGGTGTGCGTTGATCGAACGAACAAGATCACCGGAGGGCATAGCCCAGATTTTTACAACTCCGTTTTGATCGGCCGTTGCAAGATATTTTCGCAACGTTATTAGTCTGCATCGTATGACCACGAAGTGTCTTGGCCTCTACGCCGATCTTGGCATCCCAGATCTTCACCGTCTTATCGAACGATGTGCTGGCAACAAGCGAGCTGCCTTCGATCGGATTGAAATACACACCAATCACCTCTGCCGTATGACCACGAAGCAGTTGTGTTTGCTTGCCGGTCTCAACATCCCACACGCGAATGGTGCGGTCATTGCTGGCACTCACAAGTGACTTGTCGTCACCGGAGAAAGAGATGTTGTTCACCTGTGCTGTGTGCCCTGTGAGCGTGCGCAATTCCTTCCCATCAGGAAGAGACCACAGCTTGACGGTTTCGTCAAGGCTGCACGTGGCGACCATGGTGTTCGCATCATTCACAAAAACACCGAGCACCTCATCGGCATGTTTGCCGACTGTTGTGGCGGTGTAGGAGCGTTGTTGTGCCCAAGCGCCAACCGTACAAACGGCTGTTGCAGCGAGCACGAGAACTCCCGATCGTAGCATTCGCATCGTATCCTCAACCCATTAGATGAATGATTCGCCCCTTGATCATGACGTAGCAAGTCTCATGCGCAGATCGCTGGCGATAGCACGCAATTCAACCACCACATCTTGTCCCATCGTCTTTGTAGGACGCTCTGCCTGCATCGTCTCTACCGGCACAACGTCGTCAATGATGTTCTCAACATCCTCAGGCAACCCTTGCT
>VBWD01000090.1 GCA_006218055.1 Gallionellaceae bacterium | reverse complement strand
GTCCACATCTGCAAACTCAACAGCGCAGCAACAACCGTCCGCATCTGCAAACTCAACACCGCAGCATCAACCGACAGATCTGACGAGCGATCCGACGTACATTCCAGCCAAGAAAGCGAGAACGGACGCCGCCAGTCATGCTTTCAATTCCAAGTGGCTCACTGAGCCTGAGTTCCAGTGCACGGAATTCAAAATGGCATACTTTCATGGCGTTCAGAATGATGGCGTCATCTGTTCTGTTTGCCAGGTGTGCCCGGCAATCAGTGCTCGTCAACAGGACCGCGTATTCAGCAGCGAGCCATCGTATCCAACTCGACGAGACAGTTTGCGCAAACACCTGGCTTCCGAAAATCACAAGGAAGCTATGATGACCATGCGAATGCAGCGTTCGTCCACGATTCACCGCGCCCATCAGGATCGCGAACAGCATTTGGAACTGACAATTGCACAGCGAATTAAGACTGTCTACTGGATCGTCAAGCAAGAGATCGCCAACCGCAAGCTGGAGCCGTTGCAGAATCTGCTTGATGACGTTGGTAACAACGACAGGCTGCGAGATTTCAAGCACCACAGCAGTACATCCTGCATCGAATTCATCAATTTCATCTCCGACTTCATCTCCGATCGAATTACCGCAGCCATTCGCGAGCACAGATTCTGGTCGACAATGGTCGACGAATCGACAGATGTGACCATTGACCATGTTCAGCCAATACATCACTTTTGCCCGTTTTGTGGACAGTGTTGGAAGCGTGCAGGTTAAATTTTTGGACATTCGCAGAATGGGCTCCGCTGGTGGAACGGCAGCCAATCTGTTGGCCACGTTCAAGGCGGTGGCTGAAGATTACGAACTGGACCTGAAGAACCACGTGGCGATTGCTTGCGATGGCGCAGCAGCCATGATTGGTCGGCACAATGGCATGGCAAAGCAGCTGCAGGATGAAGTAGTGTCGATGATCAGCGTCCACTGCCATGCCCATCGGCTGGCTCTGGCAGCTGGAGACGTGATGGAAGACCCACAGCTGAAGACCATCAAAACGGCAGAGCGGTTGCTCATTCAGCTGTGGAAATATTTCGCATGTTCTGCCGTGCGCACAGCAAAACTTGCCGAGTTGCAGGCGATCCACGAAACGAAACGACGCTCGCTGCAACGCACGTGTAGGACTCGTTGGTTGTCCTGTGAGGCTGCCGTGGCTGCAGGACTCTCTGAGCTCGTTGCCGTTTGGG
>VBWD01000024.1:18859-51099 GCA_006218055.1 Gallionellaceae bacterium | reverse complement strand
CCAACGTATTTCTAGGTATCGAAATAACCGTATTGGAAGGAGCAGTCACGGGCGTGGCAGTTCGAGACATTTTGCAAGGCACGGCTGCGGCACATGCAACCAACCCTGTTGCCGCATCCGACCCATACAGATACAAGGCCTTCATGCCATTGGTAGCAGGTGTGCCCACCGTGAAACTGGTGGTAGGTGTGCCACCGATACCACTAGGTACTTGAATGGTTGCGGTGCTACTAATCAGCGTGCCCACCGCAGGGGCGGGAGCATTGCTGATCACCACGCTGTATTTCAATATGATCGAGCCGTTCGCGGGAACGGATACCCCGCAAATCGCAAAATTAGTCGTCGAGTTGGTCGGGCAAAGTGAAGCGCCCGCAGGCAATGTGCCTACCACCGTTAAGGATGTCGTATTTGCCGGAATTGGCGCAGTCACTGTCACATTCGCCGCTGCCACACCCGCTGATTCCGTCAATGTCACGGTATAGGTCATCACATCGAGAGACTCGTGCGAACCGCCGTTACCATCGACCACAGTGAGGGTTGAAGTCGACAAATCGGGTACCACCACGTTGTCGGCATCGCTTACGGTCAGTGGTGTGCTGGGTGTGCTATCCATCATGCCTGCTGGCAACACAACCGTTGCAGTTGAAGTTACAGTTCCGCTCAGCGCTGTGACATCCGCAGTCACCGTAATCGTGGCACTTTGACCTAAATTAAGAGGACTCAAAGTGATACCCGCCCCCTCCAATGCCGCAATTGTTGTAACGATAGGACAACTGAAATTGGCTGAGGTGCAAGACACTGCAGTCTTGTTAAGTCCGGTAGCCACTGGCACTTTCAATACTGTGCCGCTAACCGAATCTGGGCCATTGTTGGTCACTACGATGCTATATGTGGTCGATGTGGCCGCTGCGACTGATGTCACACCATTGCTATTGGTCAACACAATATCCGCCAAAGCAGTGGCGACCACGATGCGATCCGCTATGTCAGTGAAATCCTTGCTATAACTGCCGGACAAAGTAGCCAAGCCTTGCAAATAAGTGAAATCTGCTTTGACCGAGTTGTTGTAGTTTCCCGCAGGCAAGAAAGTAGGCGAGCTCTCTGGCGCACCCGCTGTGGCGGTAAAGGTAAAGGTCACGGTCGAACCTGCTGCCAAAGCGTAGCCGCCAAAGTCCCACAATACTTGCTGCTGATTGGGGCTGTTACTAAAAGGCAAGAAGGCTGGGGGCACCACCACCGCAGGTGCTGGCAATGCGGGGCATCCTACCGCAGGCAAACAGCTAATCGTACCGTTCGCAGTCCAAGTAAACCGTTTGTTCGGATCCACCGTAGTCCCGCTAAATGGCAAGAAGTCATACACCTTGAGCGAAGTGGTGGCGACATTGCCGGTGTTTTTGATGGTGATGCTGTAGGTCGCGATTTCACCCGGCTTGCGACCGGGGGTAGTGGTTGCCTTTGTGATGCTCAACACGGGTGCGTTTTGCACAAAGACTGCGGTCGATGAAGTTTCTCTTTCGGTATAAGGTCCCGCCGCTAGCGCAGAAACAACCATCGCACCGTTTAACGTAAGCGTGGCTCCGGCAGTACCATTGGTCAGCGCATCGAAATACACATCACCACTTGCCCCTGCTGCCAGCGTCGCAATGACTGGGTAGTTGAAGGTCACCGCCGTTGTGGGCGCGATCGGCGCAACGAATCCGCAGGCTGCCACAGCCGCAGGGACGGGCGCCACTGGCAATGCCAAGGCGGGGATATTGGTAAAAGGGCCCACAGGGGTAGGCGCAACAGTGGGGGTTGTAAAGGTGGCCGTCAACGCAGGCGCAATGCTGGAAGTAAGCTGACCGCACAAGTACACACTGTCCTTGGCGGATGCCGAGGTATTTTGATAGTGCATTTTGTAACGCACTTTCGCCGCCGTCGGAATCACGCCTGTTCCTGTGTACGCATTGCAAGCTCCCAAGACGTCATAGACACAATCAATGGATGTGGTCACCACCAAATTGGTGGGGATTGTCACGGGCGCAGTGTTCAACGCTGCCGCTGTCAGGGCTGTTGAGCCCACCAAGGGCCCTGCGGTGTAATTCACGATCGCGCTGCTGGTGTACACGGCATTACCCGCTGCCAAACCAGTGCCTGCATCTGCTTTGTAGTCGATGGTCAATGTGGCACCTGGAGCAAGGGTTTGCCCAGTGAAAGTCCAAACCATCTGTTGCTGATTTAGATTGGTCGTGTAGCCCGGCATTGTGGGAGGCGGGCCAACTGGTGTGGGGGCTACAGCAGCCATCCCAGAAATCACGGTGGATGCCGCAGTGAAATTAAATCGTTTGGTTATATCGGCCAATGTCCCGGTGAACGGCAATAACTCGTTGACGACGATATTGCCCGCCCCCGTGTTGCCATTATTGGTGACGGTAATGCGATAGCTGGCTTGGCCGCAGCCTGCGGGTATATTCACTGCGGTACATTTCACCAGCGTGGGCGTTGAAGTGGTTTGAGTGACCGTCAGATTGGCGCTGTCATTGACGGTGGTGGTCAGACTGCTGCTTGCGCCCCCGGCATAGGCATCACTCTTGATATTGGCGGTATCGGTCAAATATGTGCCGCTCAACACCAGCGGACTCAATAGAACATCAAATGTCACCGCCCCCGTAGCCCCGCTCAACAAAGTAGGGATCGTCGGAAAGGTCATCACTTGTCCAAGTGTGGTCGGCTGAACCGCCCCGGATGCCGAGCCCGCAACGAACGAGGTGTTAGTCGGCAAGGTATTGATCAAGACGACGTTAGTCTGATCGGCTCCAGTATTGCTGTAGTTGAGGCGATACTTGATCTTGCTATTAGACGGGATGCTACCGCCGGTATAAGCGACGCATGCCACGCCGGAATATACGCAATCGATTGCGATACTGACACTCAACGGAATGTCCACCTTAACCGGTGCGACACCGCTGGTACTGATTGTAGTGAGGCCGGGTGCAGTCACGAATCCACCGCCGTAGGTCACCACATCATCGCTGGTATAGCCTACAGTGGATGAAGCCACATTCAGCCCGACACCGGCATTGAAAGTAATATCCAATTTGCCGCCAATCGGGATAGTGGTCAGCGCCGTCGGTTTAAAGGTCAATTGTTCTCGGTTCTGACCGGCGTAAGGCGATGGCGCAACAGCAGCCACGCCGGCACCAGTTACCGCCATCACCACATAACTTAGCGTCGCGGGTGCCACACCAACACCCGGGGTTGTCAGCACACCGCAAGCTTGATTCATCGCCAGCAGTGTGACACCACACATCGCCCCGACTGCGGGTTGTTGGAAGGTGAACCGTTCAGCCGGTAACGTTACGCCTGAACTTGGTAATGTATGAACCACACCACCATCGGCTGCAAGAGGCCCCAGTGTTGCACCTGCTGCACCGTTGTTGGACAGGCTGACGCTGTAGGTTGCTGTACCGCCCGGAGCGCTAGTAGGTGTAGAGGTAGAGATATTAAGTGCCAGACTCGCCGTATTGGTGGGACTGACCGTTGCAACCGATTGCACGCCGCCCGGCAGAGACAAACTGACCAGTTTGGCTATGTTGCTAATAGCTGTTTTTACCGCAGGTGCAGCGACATTGACATCAAATCTCACTGTGCCACCACTGCCGGAGCCGAGAGAAGCCAAAGTCTGAAAGCTAAATCCGCCGGCAACGGCTGTCGTAGGCAAAATATTGGGACCCGTCACCACCGCTTCTGATCCCGCAACCAAAGCCGATCCCGGGGGTAAAGTATCGGAAAGCGTTACCGCAGTTTGCGGGCCTCCGCTACTGTTCAGGTAAAGTACTTCATAGCGCAATTTAAGATTCGGCAGCGCAGGCACCGCACCGCCTGAGAATGGCTGCGGCACACAACCCACGCCGGTGCACATCCCCACCACACGTTTGATCAACGTCAATGTCGTATCGGCATTGGCAACGTTGGGGATGTGATATTTCCACACTACGTCTTTACCGATCAAAGCGCCCGGCGCTTTGATGCTGGTGTCGCCGCCGAACACCTCGGTGTTGTTGATCAAGCCATTGGTCGGTATAGGTTGAGTTATTTTCAGTGTGATGCGCACCGAGAACAATTCGCCTACCGTGACGCGTCCCGCAGCCAAAATAGGAGCCCGGGTAACTGATGCGCTGCCATGGCCCGGTTCCGCCGGTATAGTCGTTTTGCAGCACCGTGTCGCGCCCGGCCACTGGCCCGGCACCCATCGTCGCCACCCAAGGCGATATGAGCGGACAACCCACGGTCGCGATTCGCGCCGCAGGCGAATAGACCCGAGTCATTTCCTTATCCCAAAAATTGTGGGTAGTCATACCGCCCATGGCGGGGTAGCCGTTGACCGATGAGATCGTCGGGCTGGCTGGATTGGTGTACTGCGCCGTTCTTGGATCAGTGGAAAAGAAGATACCGGTATCGGATACCCCCGGCACGTAAGCCGCCATGACCTCAGCGGGAGGGGGAGGAGCAATTTGCGAGAACGTGCCATCCCCATTCAATTGCACAAATTGCGCATTGACGACTTGCGTGCCCGCAGGGATGTAGTCGGTAACGTAGCCGCCCGCCCCGATGATGCCGCCGTTGTCAGTTGGCGTGAATTGAATGAAGTAAGAAACCTCATCCCCCACCTGCAAACCCGCCTGCCCCGATTGCAAGCGACTTGAAATCATATTGATTGTTTGTTGATCGAGGTATTTTGTGGTCTGCACTTCACCCACGTAGTCGGCGAACGCCAACTGCGGGAAACACCCGAATATCGACAACGTCAACAGAATGATTTTGATTAGCTTGTCCATTTAAATCCCCTACCTCGTAATGCCATATCAGACAATTTCACAAGTCTCGTACAACTTTTATATCTTAATCGTTATTAATCGCACACCTTCAGGCGCGCTCAATCTGGCGGTCTTTTCGATGGGGATCACATCGTAACCGGTAGCAATCGCATCGCCTGTTACAGACGTTGACGTATAGGTGAAAATCACGCTACGCTATGCGCGAACGCCTCTTGCGAAAGTGCCTCAGCTAACGCAAATACCAAAGCGAGTGACTGTTTTCCCAAACCACTCTCCCAACCAACAAGCGCACAAAAAAACTGCGCATTCTACCCAAAATCAGAGCCGGCCGCCCTCACAGGCCGCCTTTCTGCGCGCTACACCTCTCGATTTCTTCGAATCAGTACGCTTCATGCAGGTAAATGAACTCGGTACTTCCCTTGTACACACCAAAGGTGGCGCGCCCGGTGTTGCCCGGCAGATAGCCGGGCGACGTCACCGTGACATCCACACTCCCGTTATTGCCCGCGCCCGGTGCGGACAGGCCGATCCGCCCCAGACCGCCGATGATGGCGGACATTGAGAGGATCGTCTCTCCGGCGTTCAGGTTGCGCTGGTAATTGCCCAGTGCGACCGCGACCACGGACAGGCTGTCGTCGGCACTCGCGGTGAATGTCGCGCCATTCCAGTATTCCATTGCGACGGGTAGTGTCAGCGCCAACAGTTCCGAGCCGTGACTATTGGCGATGCGTGTACGGCCATGGCGGAATTCGCCGGTACCCAACAGCGCCCGGTCGTTGCCGATCAAGGCATCGCTATCCAAGTCGTAACAATCCACCGCATTCGGGTTGTTGCACAGACCTGGCACGGCACCTACCCCCTCCACACGGGCACCATCACTGTCGACAGGCGCGATACCGATTCCTACCGCGGCATAAGCCCCGTCGGGGGCAACATTACGGCTGAAGGTGAAGGGCACGGTGACTATTGCGCTACCGGCCTCAAAGCAAAGCACGGTCGCACAGGTTGCGGCCGGCATACCGCTGTTGGATACGCGCGCCGTCAGGAAGTACGGTCCGCCCACCGTGGCTCTATCCACCGCGGCTATATTCAAATTGGCAAAGGTGCTCGGATCGAGCTTGGCAAAATCATTGGCAACGGTCGCTGAATCCACATAGTTGTGCACCAACGCACCATTGAGGCTCGCAGGTGCCAGCGTGAAATTCGCATCGATCCGCTCCCCCATGTAAGTGAAGGTGGAAGCGCAAGGGGTCACGCCATCCGCCACGAGGAAACCGTTTTGGCACAGGTCGGCGCGTTCATCGAAGGTGATGTTCTGCAAAGCGAATTTACCCAGACTGAATCGCCCGACATTACCGCTGGTCGTACCCGTGACATCGCCCGCCCCCAAATAACTGCCATCGCCCACACTGGGTGTCAGCGTGATGATGCCCACTTCGTCCCACTCGAATGCGGCACCTGTGGCCACCCCGCCAGCGAACACCCCAAAGCCGCCGGCTACCGCCGGGTTGTTGGTCAGACCCAAGCCCGTCACCAAAGCGGGGTTCAACTTGACGCTTTCCGCACTCGTCTCTTTTCCATAGTTCGGGGTGGCCGTGCCGCCGGCATTCACTGCCATCACCGTCACCGAGAACGCCTCTCCCGCTTTCACGAAAGCCGTTCCGCCAGCATTCGCGGCTGCTGGATTCGGAAAGTTGTCACTGCTGCGTTTGATGGCTGACAGCACGAAATCGGCCGGTTTTACGACGAACGCGCCACTTCCGCCGGTTTCCATGGTGGCCGCGCTGTTGCGCATCTGGATTTCGACTTGGCCCACGTCGTCATAATTGAAGCTGTATGGCCCGACAGAGGTGCTACCACCGGCAAAAGAAAGGTCGACACCGGCAGTCCATGTGGTCGGTGTCGCGCCGTTGGACTGACACAACGGCAATAAGGCCGCCGTAGCCGAGAAAGTCGCCCGTACACCCGCGTTGGCTACCGGGTTGTGGCAAGACGCACCGAACTGCATGTTGCGCGTCCTTACCTGAGTTGGATGCAAACGCGTCGGAACACCTGCGGTATTCACCGAGGTGATATATATCCCGGATAAGGACAACCCCGCCGTGCGCGGAGTCCAGGTCACCAAAGCACACTGCCCTGGCGTGCCGAATGCGACGTTATGGGTACATGCGCTATTGGTAAAAGCAAAGGCGGCCGGCGTAAAGGTGATGGTATTGGCTTTTTCCGCTAGTGGCGTGTTCAACAACATATCGGCTCCGCCCGAATCAGCCACGTTCAACGTCACCGTCCCTCCCGCCTGAGAGATGAAACCCAATGTGACGGAACTCTCCGCCGCACCGAAGGTATAGCTGGCCAAGCCACTGTTCGCGGCACCCGGAGTCAAAATACCGGTGCCGGTGCCGATCACCCAATCCCCGGTGCCCGTACTGGTGGAAAGACTGAGCGTGCCCACTGCCGTGATCGCCCCGTGTGAAATTGTGTGTGGTGTGATGACTACCGGAACCTCGGTCAAAGACATCTCATTCGTCGGCGCAGAGATACTCACATGATGCAGCAGGCTGGTGGTGTAACGCACCGTGACCGACATGTGATCGACGCTCACCGTGCGCGCACCGCCCGCCGTGCCCGGTTTCTGCGAGGCAACAGCCGCACCGAAGTTGGTGGAGTTGATATCTGCAGGCGTCCATGCGCCACCCCACAAGTCGGCAGCGCCGCCATGCGCCTCGACCACATCCGCCGTGGTGTAGTTGGTGAGCGTGGAACGATCAGGAGTTTGAATGACCGGAGCACCCGCCACCTCTTTGACCAGACGCATCGCCGCGTCGCGGATGCTGTTGGTGCTGGATGCCTTGCGCTCGACGTTAACGACGATGCCGGTGATGGTGGCTCCCGCCGGAATAGCGAAACCATAACCCGTACAGCGCAGGTAGTTGCTCACCTGACCGTCATTGAGCGATATCGTGGAGAATGCATTGTTGCTGGAGATCGCATTGGCAGTGGTCGCCCACGGCAAGGTGCCGATACCCGCCACATTCACACAACTGGACGGACTTGCCGTCACACTTCCCGTTCCGGGCGCCGGTTTCAAGGCAATCGTGAAGAACGCGTTGATCGAGCTGGTGACTGTGGCCGTGGTGTTTCCGCTGGCACCGGCAAGCATCAACGAACCATCCCACACCGCAAAACCTCCCCCATTGCCCGATGTGGTGCCGCCGTCGGAACGCTCACCTATACCTACCAGACTCGCATTCGTCTCGGCACTGAAGGCTGCGGCAGAGGAATCGTTGCTGCGTGCGACCGCCTGCACGATCAACGTATCCGCAGCAGTAGTGGTGACTCCGGCCACGGTGACAGTCGTGCCGGCAACGGCCTTGACGCCCCCGCCTGTCACATCCCACGGATTGCCACTGTTGATCACACCGCGATAGGTGATGATGCGGGCATAAACGTGATCTCCCGGATCTGCCACCACCACGGAAGGCATCGCCGCCGAAGTGGCGCGCGCCCAATAAACGCTAAGTTGGGTTCCCGCTGTGCCCGCGCCTGTCGCTTGGGGGCTGTTCGTGACCTGCACGAAACCGGATGGAGTGGAAAGCGTCACCGGCTGGCCGCCCGCACTTTCAACGAACAGTAGGGCGACATCGTCAGTCACGTGTGCCGGCCACGAGACGGTGACCGCACCAGTCCCGTTGCGGGCCGTACCTGCCGCAACAAAATAGGGCGCGGCCTGTGCCATGCCGATCGCCAACAATGCGATCACGCCACTCAAATAGATGCCCATCGTTTTGACCATGATATTTCTCCGCAACACTTAACTACTGCCACCTCATATATGCATGAGGACTTTGCTTTGTGGTTGTCACAAGAAACACAGCAAGAACCGAACCACCGAAATCACGACTCCTTGGACAATCCCAGGCTGGCTGCTGTGCTTTATTGTTGTAGCGCCATTGACGAAACTTGAACATCCACGTCGGTTCGACGACGGAAAATGATCCATGCACAACCACAGCTACGAATCACTGCGCGATGGTGATCTGGATCTGTCGCTCGACGTAACTGGGCTGCCCCAACGTGCCGAACGTGGCCGTGGAAGACAAAGAATAGACTGTGACGGTTCCGCTCGTGGCGGTCACCTCGCTTGCCGCAACAGCGCCACAGGTCACGGACACATCGAATTGGCCCAACGTTCCGGCGAGCGTTCCCACAGGTAATGTCGTCGTCGGGGCACAGGCCCCGCCATTGCGCAGCACCTGATACGCCCCCCAATCCACCCCTGCACGCGCCGCCTGATAGGCGCGCGAACCCATCACGTCCATCGCTACTGTCTGATGCTGGGTGGTCGAGAAAGTCACCATCGCCACCCCCAAGAATGACAGCACCACCAGCAAGAAAATGGCGGAAATGATGCTGAATCCTTTTTGCGTATTCTTCATGGCACGTTACTCACATGGGTCGCGCCATACAGGCTGACGCTTTCGCCTTGCTCGGTGATGGTCAGGTGCATGGTGACCAAGCCGGAGCGCTCCGCCACCACATTCCCCGCATAGGTGAAATCACATGCGCTGACATTGGTCGCGAGCGTCGCGCTGGTCCCTCCAGCCGGCAGCGCTGTGGGCTGTGCCGGCTGAATGGGATAACCCTGCCAGCGCATCAGGGTGCCGCCCGCGCCACCCGCCACCGGAGTACACACATAGGTCACCGGTGTCTGCACCACTTGGAAGCGACATCCGCCCACCACGAATCCGCCCGCGTTGAATGCACAAGAATCAAATGGAAGGGCGGCAGTAGAGGTCATCGTGATGCTGCTCGGACCCACGCCGCTCACCGCACGCCGATTGTGCGTGGCCGCTGTGTTGCCCGCATAGGCATCGGCACCGGGGATGCCCAAGTTATATACCACCACCTGATCTCCGGCTACCACCGGCGGCAGCGGCATCTGACCCAGCACTTGAAAACAAGTGTCCGCCGCAGAGAAATCCAGCACATCCGCAGCCAAGCTACCGCACTGGGCCACACCCGCACCCGCCTCACCTGCACGGTAACGCCCGCCACCAATCGTAGGGATGAATTCCAAATAGACACTGCCCGCATTTGTCGTGCGCCGCACGCTATTCGGCAATGCCAGACGCAGGTCACGCGACACACGGCGCAACGCCGTATCCGCGATATCGGTCAGCTCTGCACGGCGTGCGCTATCCACATATCCCTGCACCGGGGCGCGCAAGAACATCGCCACGATGCCGCCGATGATGCCGGTGATGACGATCACGATGATCATCTCCACCAAGGTGAAGCCGCTTTGTCGCCTCATTCTCATGGCACGCTCCTCGGCGCATAACGCGTCCGGTAGCCATCCAGCACGATGGGCACATTGTCCGGCCCCGTCACAGTCACCGTGATGCGCAACGACTCGCCGGCTGGCACAGTGCCTAACGCCGTCTCGACGATGGCGATGCTGGTCGAGTAGCCCCCCACCGCCGCGCCGCCGGTGATGTCCACCACGGAACCCGCCCCCATGTTGAATCCGTTGTAGTCGTTCACGTTATCGAAACTCGCATTGTCACTGGGACTAGCCGTGCCGTAACGGTCTTCGGTCACCCCTCCAATCGTCTCAGCCCCCATTGCCTCGACTGTCGCGTCGCATCCGGTACCGCCAACCACGGCAGAGGTAGCCACGACCGCACTCGCATCGTCCGGATCGCAATAACTGAACGGCATTAGCTCCACCTCTTCCAACAACGATTCCGCGATGGCCAACGCCTGCTTGTGAATCAGCGGATCGGCACTGTGCCGCGTCACCGTGTTCATCACCAGCAAGATACCCGTCAGCGCCACGCTGATGATGACGATGAAGATGATGAGCTCGATGAGACTGATGCCGCGCTGCAAGAGCTGCCTCGCGTTTGTGATCGATGGCAAATTGCCACTCATAACTTGTTCCCTTTAATTTTTGCGGTGAAGCCAATTGGGCGACTCATGTCATCCGGTTGCTTCATCAATTCGCGAATTCCGTTCATCAACCCAACGATCGCTTGATCGTGGCTGGATACTTTGCGCTCCAACTCCAGCAGCTTTGCCGCCAATTCTTTGTTCGTTGAAAGCATTTCGCGCAACTGCACGAAGGCGCGTACGACGAACACACTCATCTCCACAGCACGTTCCGATTTCAGCACATTGCCCAACATGAGTGCACCGTGTTCGGTAAAAGCATAAGGCAAAGTCCGCGAATACTTAAGCTTGGCGAGGTGGTCGCAATTTGCGACCACCTCGATTTTTTCATCTTGGGTAAGCTGAAACATAAAGTCTGAAGGAAACCGCTCGATATTCCGCTTGACCTGCTCGTTCAGGCGTTTGTTATCCACGCCATACAGCTCCGCCAAATCGGCATCGATCATTACTTTCTGCCCGCGCAATACCAAAATGCGCTGCGCTACGGATTCAATGGCGATGATGTCAGTCATGGCTCACTTTCACGCTCTGACTCATACCACGCTGTGCCACGTTATCGCTCCGCCCAAACTCGAACAACTCACGAATACGCGGTTCTGCCGTCTTCAGCAAAGACGGATTTTGCTCAAGCATCGTAAGCAAGAAATCCCGTCCATCTTGTAGCTGGCGGATGATCTGATAATTGTCTTCAGCACTATTCATTGTTCGCTTGTATCTTGCGTAGCTCTTCAATATCAATTTGATCTTTGCTTCGCCCCGTACCGGTTTTCATCGTTATTAAATGATCAACCGCGGCCACTGCCACTTTCAATTCGCCAATATCCAACAAGGTCGCCTGCTTGCGCAGATCCACATACGGCACAACCGGCTTGACCAGAACATCGAGCACCAAGGGACGCGTGTCGACTGTGCGCAAACTGAAAGCCAGCATTCCCTTATCTCGATACCACTGCTCAATCAAATCTGGATTAGCAAGCGACTCGATGGGCACCGGTATGGTTGGTTTTAAACCCGCTTGCTTTGCCACTTGAATAAATTTGGCAAGATTCTCAGCTTCCATTGCAAGCACAACATCCACATCCACCGTGAAGCGCGAATAACCTCTTAAGGCCACCGCTAACCCGCCCACCAAGACAAAATCTACTTCTGATTTTGCAAGTAGCTTGAGCAGGTCGAGCATATTCATGCAGATTACCTTGTCATTCCCGCGTAGACGGGAATCCAGCAACGCAAGCTGGCTCCTACAACCGCCCGTTCATTTAGTTTAGTGCACATAACCCGTCTCCGCTTCGATAGTGATGGCGGCACCACCCACGGTGACGGAATCTGCGGCATTCGGCACCGGCTGACCCAGTGCATTGAACGTCACTGTCTTGGTGACGACGGTGGATTTCACCTGACATGTCAAAACTGCACCCGCAAGCGTCGTGGTGCAGTTCGGCGTTGCCGCCGTCGAGATGTCCACAGAGATATTTCGGTGCTGCGCGATTGCTGTCTTTTGCGCAAAGCGCAACATGGATTTCACTTGATCTGCACTGCCGCGATCCTCGAACTCACTCACGGTAAAAAAACGGGGCAACACTGCCACCGCCATGATCCCAACGATGACCATCACGGTGATCAGCTCCACCAGCGTGAAGCCGCGCTGATTTCTTTTTTGTTCAACCAACACAAGCTCACCCACCCGAGTGTCGAAACCTTGTCCGAACTCTTGCTTGATCGCTTCGATTTGTGCAGAACTTAAACGCATTGATGGTCGCTTTCTAAAGCCATGAACAACACGGGGCGCATTGTAACAAAGCATCAAACCCGCTAGAAAAACAAAGGAGGCCGAAGCCTCCCTTGTTCAATACTGCAATTGTTCAACCTCGGTGAGTTGAGGGTAAGGGGTTGGCTGTTATTAATTCGAGCCTGCCCCCTTTAATTCACTTAATTGTTAGTCGGTAACAGGAATAACCGCAATGGTAGCGGTAGTCGGAGTTGGAGTTGAATTAACCGAGCAGCTGATTCCGCTAACCGACGACGCGCTGTCGGTAGCAGCATATCCCGCTGGAAGAGCGCCGCCCTCCATCAGGTTGCTAATGATTGTCGCGCAAGTTGTAGCACTCGTTACAGCCAGCGCACCTGCATGCCCTACTTTTCTTGATGCATAGTTAATCGTACCGGCCGAATTCAATGCGCCCGCCACACCTTGAACGGCAGCTTTTCTTGCATCATCCGACAAATCCACAAACTTTGGCAATGCTGTCGCCGCCAAGATACCCAAAATCACGATAACGACGATCAATTCGATCAGTGTAAAACCTTGTTGTTTCTTCATTTTTCTCTCCTAGAGATTGTAGAGCCGCAGCCCCGTTAGTTGTACTTCATTGCCCGTTTCAAACACTGCCGCAGCGGCGCTATCCTACAAGCGGTCGCCAATTTATCGAATAAACACGGGGTTAGCAAGCGTTTGTTACCCAAATTCCGCGAACGGTAGTGGGTTTTCGACGAACGGTCATCCAATTTTCACTCTGAATTACCTATTAGATACAGACATTTTGTAGGAGCCAGCTTGCTGAGCGCCTCTAATGAGTTGCTTGGTTTAATTGATGCGCGCCATCCCATAGGCCAGAAGCACCAAAGTATAGAGGCTGCCCAGCAGCAGGAAGATACCTATTTGGCGCGTGTGGCGTTGAACATACCTTTCCATGTTGTCGCGCGGGATCTCCAAGGGCTTGAGTGCTTTGCGCAGGGATAGCCATTGGTTGGCGCTCTCCTCAAAACCTCGCAGCAAGCTGGGACGAAATATCAAACTCAATGCCACGAAAACAGCACAAAGCGTACCCAGCAACGAACTCAACACCAGCGCATCGAGCAATCCGCCGACTATCGAGGGGTAGTAGTGGAAATGCTTGGCTAGACCTTCTATGGTCGCAGCCCTATCCAATTGCACGGTGAAGTAAAACAAGACGAACAATGACCCCAGCAAGATCAGCATGCCTGTAAAGCGCTGATAGCGATACAACCACGGATCGAGTGAGAAACTGCGCTCCAAATTCTTATCGAAAGTGCGCGTGGATATCCAGCGGTTGAGCAACACGCTGATCACTTGGAAATGTTGCGGCCGAAATATCAAAAGTGCCCCCACGAACAATCCTGCCACACTGCCGATAACGAGAAAGATCACCGCGGATTGGAACAGCCAAGTCTGGATGATGGGGTGCATGCTCAGTCTAACCAGTGGTAGGGTTCGGTCGATTCGAACAGGGTGGTGACCAGTTCCTTACCGGATTCCGGACGTCCCAGCACAGGCTCATACTCCAAATGCACACGGAAACGTATCCACTTGTTCCCATCTTTGCCTGCTTTGAAATACTCGGCGTGATCGACAACGTAGATCAATTCGCGCGATTTGAGGTCGAACATCCAATTCCCCGGCGCAATGGAGCGCGGACTGGGATCGTAGAACTCACCCTTGTAGTTGGGAGGCATCTTTTGCAACCACTTGATGGGGTTGTCGGTAGCTAAGATGCCCAACTCTTTTTCGCTTGCCGCCCCGCGTGCATGCAAGGTGCCAAAACGTAATACCAGCGCACTTTGTAGAGCGCCCTCTACTTGTTGCATGGCGGCCTTTTCCGCCTGTTCCTGATAGAGCGGAACGCGGGTTAAGAATATCCCCGCCAACACCACGATGATGATGATGACGACGATGAGTTCGATGAGGGTGAAGCCCTTAGAGGATTTGGGAGCGCGGATTGAGGATTGAGTAATCACCCTCACCCCCAGCCCCTCTCCCGCAAGCGGGCGAGGGGAGTTTGATCCTCGCATCTCAATCCTCAATCCTAATTCCCCAATCCTAGCTTTCATCATCAGTGCAACGCCGCTTTGCCCAAGTCCCACATCGGCAGGAAGATACCCAGAGCGAGCACTAGCACCATCGCCCCCAGCCCCACGATCATGATGGGCTCGATCTGCGCGCTCAGATTCTTGATCTCGTATTCGACTTCACGTTCGTACATGCTGGCCACCTCAAACATCAAGCCATCCATGTCGCCCGTCTCTTCGCCCACGGCGATCATTTGCATCACGGTAGGGTTGAACACACCTGTGGCGCTAGCCGTGCGCAGAATGCTCTCGCCACGTTCTACACCGTCACGCATCTGCTCGACCTTGCTGCGCATGTATTCGTTATCCACCACCATGCCCACGGTATTGAGCGCTTGCACGATGGGGATGCCGCTCTTGAAAGATAGCGCCAAGCTGCGTGCAAAACGGGCGAGTGTGGCTTTTTTGATGATGGGGCCGGCGATGGGCAATTCGAATTTGTAGCGATCCCATTTGTAGCGCCCATCCACAGTCTTTATCCAAGAACGGAAAGCCACCACTCCACCAATCAATGCGGCCAATAGTATCGGCCATGAGACCAACATGAAGTTGGAGAAGCCCAACAAAATCTTGGTCATTAGGGGAAGTTCAGTGTGAAATCCCTCGAACACTTTGGCAAAGGCGGGAATAACGAAGAGGTTGACGATGACGAGTGCGATGCCCATGGCGATGACGACGAACATGGGATAGCGCACTGCCGACTTGATGCGCTCGCGCATGTCTTTTTCGAATTGCAGATGGTCATACAGACGCAAAAAGGTCTGGTCCAGCATACCGGTCATCTCGCCGACCTGCACCATGCTCACATAGAAATGCGAAAAGATCTTGGGATGACGGCGCATGGCCGTGGACAGTTCGCGGCCGCTGTCCAGGCTCTCGCGCAGGTCCTGGATCATGGTGGCGAACATCTGGTTCTGGCTGGATTCCTGCAAGCCAGCCAGCGCACGCATGATGGGGACGCCCGCCTTGAGCAGGGTGTACATCTGGCGCGAAAACAGCATGAGCTCCAAAGGGTCCACGCTTTTGTCCTGCGACAGACGTTGCCACAGGCTCGGACCATCCGCCTTGGTGCGCCCCGCACGCGAGACTTTGATCTCGGTTGGCGTGATGCCGGTGTTCAGCAGCTGGTCCGCGATGGCACCGCTATCCGCGCCTTCCAGCGTACCCTGCACCATCTCGCCGCGACCGCTTCTGCCTTTATAAGAAAATACAGGCACGCTTAGTCCTCGACCTGGTTACTGATGCGCATAACCTCGGCAATGCTGGTGTGTCCCAATTTCATCTCGTTCAGCGCGCCATCGATCAATGTCTTGCCTTTTAGGTAATTGCGCGCGGCCTGCATAAAGTGGGTGTTGTCTTCATGTGCCGCTGCATCCACCAGGTCTTGGGTCATTTCCAACATCTCATAGACGCCCATACGTCCGTGATACCCCGTACCGTTGCAATGTGAACAACCGCGTCCATGCATCAAATTACCCCACGCGCCACGCGCCACACCTTCCGATTCCAGCCATTCGACTTCTTGCGGTGTCGGTTGATGCACCTCGCTGCAGCTTTCGCACACACGGCGTAGTAGCCGCTGTGCCAGCACAGCCTGTACCGAGGAGGCCACCATGTATTTAGGCACATTCATGTCCACCAAACGGAACAAGGTACCGCTCGAATCGCGCGTGTGCAGGGTGGAGAACACCAAGTGACCCGTCATCGCGGCACGCATACCGATCTGCGCTGTTTCCGCATCGCGCATTTCGCCGATGAGAATGACATCCGGGTCTTGGCGCAAAGCGGAACGCAACACTTTGGAGAAAGTAAGATCGATCTTTTCGTTCACCTGTACTTGATTGATGCCGGGTAAACGATATTCGACAGGGTCTTCTACGGTGATGATCTTTTGATCGATGGTGTTGATCTCGGCCAGGCCTGCATACAGCGTGGTCGTTTTTCCCGAACCCGTGGGGCCGGTGACCAGCACCATGCCGTTGCTGCGCTGGATGATCTCGCGGAAGCGCTTGAGCATATCCGGCGGCATGCCGAGTTTGTCGAGGGAGAGGAAGCTGCCGCTCTGGTTGAGCAGACGCATGACCACGGATTCGCCGTATTGGGTGGGCATGGTGGAGATACGCACATCCACGGCCTGATCGCGTACGCGGATGTTGAAACGACCATCCTGCGGCAGACGTTTTTCCGAGATGTCGAGTCCGGACATCAGCTTCAAACGCAAGGCGATGGATCCGGCGATCTTGCTGTCTGCTTCAGTTTGCAGATGCAACGCGCCGTCGATACGGAAGCGGATCTGCAAGCGTGTTTCCTGAGGTTCGATGTGAACGTCGGATGCGCCGACCTGCGCGGCATCTTCGAACATGGTTTGCAACAGTTTCACTACCGGCGCCTCTTCGGTGCCGACAGTATCGCTCAGCGCGCCGAAGTCGATGTAACCCTCGCCCAAATCCTCTGATATCTCTTTTGCCAGACCGCTGATCTCGTCAGTACGGCGGTACACACGGTCAATTGTTTCGAGCAGCTGCCCCTCGGTGACCACGGCCACATCGATGTCGCGCTTGAGGATGCGCGAGATCTCGTCGAATGCGAACAGGTCGGTAGGATCAGTCATCCCGATGAGCAAAGCGCCGTTGCGCTCCTCAAGTGCGATGGCGCGGAAACGGCGTGCTTGATTTTCGGGCAAGCGCCGCACGATCTCCAGGTTGGGGTTGTAGTACTTGAGGTTGATGTAGGGGATGCTGAGCTGCTTGGCCAGCGTCTCAGAGATCTGATCTTCGGTGATGAAACCGTTGTCCACCAAAACTCGACCCAGCTTGCGACCCGTGCGTTTCTGCTGTTCAAGCACGAATTGCAACTGATCGAGCGTGCTGTACCAGCAAGTCGCCCAAGCGAACTTTTTCCGGACGCGCCATAATTCCCCCTGAAGTATTAATGCACCACAACCAAACAATCGGAGCGGAAGTTAGCCGTTTTCCCGTTTCCTGACAAGGCTTTTCATACTATTCAACAAGGCTTTTCTCATGTTCGAAGTCATTCTGTATCAACCAGAGATACCTCCCAATACAGGCAACGTAATTCGCTTGTGTGCCAACACGGGAGTCCATCTACATCTGGTGCGCCCTCTTGGGTTCGATCTTGATGACAAGCAGTTGAAGCGGGCAGGCTTGGATTATCACGAGTATGCGTCGATGAAGGTGCATGACAGCTTGCAGGAATGTCTTCAAAGCTTGCCTCAGGCGCGCCATGCGCACCTCCCCCACCCTAACCCTGATGGGACTACTAGCCATTCGACTAAGCACGATAGAACCGTGCAAGTCGCTGGTTATCCCCCACATGAATCCCCCCTATCCAACTTTCCCCCGCTAGCGGGAGAAAGAGCAAACGAGAAAGGCAATCTTGAATCCTTGGGAGAGGGGACAACCGCATCGCTACGCGAACTTTCGAATCCCCTGCGCCTGTTCGCCTTCACCACCAAAGGTTCGCACCCCTTCCATGAGGTGTGCTATCAAAAGGGAGACGCGTTTTTGTTCGGCCCAGAAAGTCGAGGCTTGCCAAGTGAAGTCTTGGAATCATTGCCGCCAGAACAACGACTGCGCTTGCCGATGTTGCCCAACAACCGCAGTTTGAACCTGTCGAATACGGTGGCGGTGGTGGTGTATGAGGCGTGGAGGCAGTGTGGCTTTGAGGGTGAAGGGTAATTTACCCTTCCCTCTATATCGTGCGGTATTGCCCTGTACTGGAGAATTCTTCACCGGGCTGGCGACTGAGTAGTGCCTCGACCGCTTTGTCTGCCGGCATGTTTTCGTACAGCACGCGATACACCGCTTGGCAGATCGGCATCTCTACACCCTGCTGTTGGGCGATGCGCTGCACTTCACGTGCGGTATAGACACCTTCCGCCACATGTCCCAGCTCACCCAAGATGGTAGAGAGAGAATGACGTTGCGCGAGCAACATGCCGACTTGGCGATTGCGCGACAGATCGCCGGTACAGGTGAGAATGAGGTCGCCCACTCCCGATAATCCGCCCAAGGTCTCGGCACGTCCGCCCATCTGCAAACCGAGGCGCGTCATCTCGGCCAGACCGCGTGTCAGCAAAGCAGCGCGCGCATTCAATCCCATCTGCATCCCATCACAGATACCGGCCGCGATGGCTAACACGTTCTTGATGGCCCCACCAACCTCGACACCGACCACATCAGTGCTGGAATAGATACGCAAGCGTGAGTGGTGCAATGCCTTGGCGGTACTCTGCGCGAACTCACCATCGGTGGAGGCCAGCGTCAATGCAGTCGGCAGTCCGCGTGCGACCTCCTGTGCGAAGCTCGGTCCGGTCAACGCACCACGCGGGAAATTCGCGGGCAATGTCTCATTCACGATCTGATGGGGCAACAAAGAAGTGATCGTCTCGATACCCTTGCACAGCCAGATGACACCCGGAAGTTTTCCCGCCGACGGAAAGTGGCTGGCGATCTGTTGCATCACGGGGCGCAGTCCCGACACAGGAACGGCCGCGATGATCAGTTCGACTTGATCCAATGCTTGAGTGATGTCCGCGGTGACTGCAAGATTCTGGGGAAGTTGGAGGTCGGGCAGGTAGCGCTGATTGCGTCGAGTGTCGCGCATCGTCGCGGCCTGCCCCTCGTCGCGCGCCCACAGTGTGACTTCGTGGCGTGCGGCGAAACTGATCGCCAGTGCCGTACCCCATGCGCCAGAACCCAGAACCGCGATGCGCATCAGTCGCCCCAGACGTCGTTACTTTTGACGTACCCCGTGGTGCTATCCCGGTGGCGCACCTTGACCCAACCTGCGCCCGCATTACCTAGCCACTCCAAGCCAAGCTGGCGTGGTGCGATGAATGCCACGGTGGCGCTGTCGTCCCAGTTGGTACGGACTGTTGAGGTCTCTGTTGTGACAACCACATAGCGCTTGCTGCTCAGATTGCGCTTCTCGATCCAAAAGATCTTGCCACCCGAATCGCGCACCTTGACCCAGTTCTCCAACACCACGACCTGCTCCAGCGGCAAATAACGCGTGGCGACAAACAGCTTGTTCGCCTTGAGGGAATTGGCGTCATACAAGATGGCAGGCTCAGCCACCGACACGTACTCGAATGCCGCAGCCGTTTGGCTGACAACGAAAAGTAGCAGTGCGGCGGAGAATTTCATCAATGTTTGACCGTTGCGGCAGCTTCAGCCTGGGCTTGCGCCTGTTGCTTTTGCTGCTGGTAGATGACATCGAAGTTGATCGGATTGAGGAGCACCGGTGCGAAACCGCCACGCACCGCGACGTCAGACACCACTTCGCGCAGGTACGGATACAGGATATTCGGACACATCACCGCCAGCACGCTCTCCATCTCTTCTGCCGGGATGTTACGGATCTGGAAGATACCTGCCTGCTTGGCTTCGATGAGGAACATGACCTTGTCTTTCTCTGGCAACTTGGCTGTCACAGTGATGGTCACCACGACCTCGAAGATCCCCTCGTCGACCGAGGACGCTTGCGTCTGCAATTGCAGGTCGATCTGAGGATTGACGCGCTCCAAGAAGATAGCGGGCGCATTGGGAATCTCCAGCGACAAGTCTTTCACATAGAGTTTTTCGATATTAAAAACGGGGACGGCGGGTGCTGCTGCAGCTTCAGTCATTTCTATTCCTTGGTTAGTTATTAAGTAGCGGCATCAAGCCCCCTGCTCTATCTAGAGCAAATAAATCGTCACATCCGCCCACGTGTGTCTCGTCGATGTATATCTGCGGCACGGTGCGGCGGCCAGTCTTGGCCTCCATCAATTCGCGTTGTTCTGGCATAAGGTCGATGCGGATCTTCTCGACCTCTTTCACGCCCTTGTTCAGCAACAAGCGCTCCGCGTTGATGCAGTAAGGGCATACGGCGGTGCAATACATGACGACTTTAGCCATTTTCGATTCCTTAGCGCTCTAGCGGCAGACTGGCTTTTTGCCACGCCGTGACGCCACCGACCAACAGGTGTGCTTGCGCGAATCCCTCACGGTTCAGCAATGCTGTCGCGGCTGTGGCGCGTGCGCCGCTGCGACATACGACGACGATCGGGCGTTCACGAAACTTCTCAAGTTCGCCGATGCGTTCCTTCAAGGCACGCGCCGAGATCAGGCGGCTATTGATGATGTGACCTGCGTCGTATTCGGTTTGTTCGCGCACATCCAGCACGACTGCGTTCTGTCGGTTGATCAAATTCATGGCTGCGTGAGTGTCCACCTCTTTGATACCACGCAAGCGATTTCCGAAGTAAGACCAGAACAGCATGTAGCCGCTGATGAAAGTGATTGATACAGTTAAAACATTATTTTCCAGGAACTGCAGCACGCTGGTACTCCTCGTATTTTTGGGTGGCGAATTCTAACAGAGGGCCGAAGCGGACTGAATCTAGCTTCACCAACTGATCGAACTCGGTCTTGACGACAGCCCACTCATAGGGATAGGCCCAAATCGCATCGGCGATCATCGTCTTGGCTTCCTCGGGGCGATCCGTCCACACCAAGAACAACGCTTGGTGGTAAACAACCGTGGAGTTGGGAATGTAGCGCAGTGCGCGCTCATTCAGCTCGAGCTTCTCCTTCAGATGATCCGCGCTGGGATCCATCATGTTGGCAATGAACAACTCGGCATAAGAACTCAACAAAGGATAGCGATAGGCCACCAACAACTCGTCACGTGCCGCAGGGATGTATTTGGGGTCTTTGCTTGCCGCCATTCTGAGTTGCAGTGCTTCCTCAAGATGTTTATAACCTTGGAACGCTTGCACCAATGACATCGCCCCCAACAATAGGATAACGCCGACCGATAGGCGACCCACCGTTCTTAGTTCCAAACGATAGCTCGTCTTGTCGATCAACCCTATCAGTATCGCGGCGATGCCGATGAAATAGAGATACCAGAGTGGATATTCCAATTGGCTATGGATGGCGATAACGGCAAGCACCCCGTATGCCCACCAATGTTCGATATCGAACTGTGTCTTGCGCACGACTGATTGCCAGAACCACATTCCCAAGCTGCCCAACAGAACGGCCAAGCCCGCAAGCCCTGCTTCAGCAGCCACTTGCAGAACGATGTTGTGGGCATTGTTGTAAAGGCCCGTGATAGATGGATTCTGCAACTCCGATCCAAGCAGCAGATGCTCATAAGCGAACTGGCCGAAGCCTGCACCCAACAGAGGGAACTGCGCAAAGATCAGCCAACCTTCACGCCAAAGATGGAAACGGATACTGCCTCCGCCTACCTCACCGAACAGCCGCTCCGCAGAAGTGATACTGCCTGTGGCCCCTTCCAAAAAAGGTAGCTGAACCACAAAATGCATCACAAGGAAGCCCAACCAGACAGCCAGAGAAAAGAACATCACCGGACGCAACGAGACATCCCTGCGCTGCCACAACCATGAAAGTGCGAGCGCAAATGTCAGATAGAGCCAAGCGCTGCGAGAACCGGAAAGCACCAACACAAAGAGCAGAGGCGTAGCCAGAACGATGGTTTGCCACATACGCAGGAGACGTTTCGCATGCAGGAATCCCAGAGACAACAAGCCTAGCGCGATGTAGTTTGCATAGTGGTTCGGCTGCGCCGTGTTGCCATAGACCGCATTGGAGGTCTTGACGGTGACGACCGAGTTCAGGAAGGTATCCCAACGATAGTGCTGCAGCATTCCCGCCAAGGTATTCAATTCGGAGCCGATCAGAACGAAAACGGCGAGCACCGTCACCACCAGTGACAACCCCAACTCTTCACGCAGTCGCTGCCCCAACATCATCAGTAGCGCAGCAAACAGGAAATAGAGGGAAAGCAACAACAGATGATCGAAGTGAGAGACGCGCCCTATCAAAAACTGCACCAACATCACCATCAGCAGCCCTATCGGCAACAGCACGATGCGCGGCACATGGGGTGCTTGCCAATAACGCGCCGTCAACAGCAAAGGGAGCGCGCACATGCCCAGCAAGGCGGCACTCCACTCTTGATAGAAGGTCGTGATGGGGAACGCGTGGTTGTAATTCAGAAAAGGCAAAACCCACATCAGGCCAACGAAGGCCAAACTGATGTGGGCGAAATTAAACGAAAGGGGGCGATATTTTTTTAGCAACTGCCTTTGACACCGAAACGAGCGAGGATGCCATTCAACGGGCATATCTGTGTGAACCCACTTTGGAACAAGTTCAAACCAACGAATGCCGTGAAGAACAAGAAATAGCTGCTGACGAATACAGGGCTGGCTTCAACGCCCAATGCCAAAGACAGCAAGATGAAAAAACCGGCGACGATGCGGACAATACGTTCTGCGTTCATGCTTGAAACTCCTTAAGGGTTGCGGATTCTACTCGAAAAATTAATAAGCCCTTACCCCCTCAACGGGAAGTAAGGACTTAAGGCTTATTGGTACTTCTTGTACAACGATGCGTAATACAACACAGGGATGACGACCAGCGTGAGCATGGTGGATACCAAGATACCGAAGATCAGCGACAACGCTAGTCCGTTGAAGATGGGGTCATCCAAGATGAACAATGCGCCCAACATCGCAGCCAATCCCGTCAAGATGATGGGCTTGGCACGCGCACTGGCAGCGGCGATCACCGCATGCTGCGGATCAACACCATCACGCAACTGCAGGTTGATGAAGTCCACCAACAGGATGGAGTTGCGCACAATGATGCCCGCCAAGGCGATCATGCCGATCATCGAGGTCGCGGTGAATTGCGAACCGAACAAAGCATGGCCCGGCATCACACCGATGATGGTGAGCGGAATGGGCGCCATGATGATGAGCGGCACGGTATAGCTCTTGAACTGCGCTACCACCAACAGATAGATCAGGATGAGTCCGACACCGTAAGCGATACCCATATCGCGGAAGGTCTCGAAGGTGACCTGCCATTCGCCGTCCCACTTCAAGGCATAGCTCTTGTAAGGATCGGACGGCTGATGGAAGAACCAAGATTGCAGCACACCGCCTTGCTCCAGATCCATATCACCCGTCTTACCGTTGATATCGAACATGCCATACAACGGGCTGTCCAAATCGCCTGCCATATCGCCTGTCACATACACCACGGGCAGCAGGTCCTTGTGATAGATGGGATAGTCGCGCTGCATCTGGATGACTTGCACCAAATCCGAGAGCGGGATCAGCGCACCGTCTTTGGCACGCACCTTCAGCTTCAGCACATCGTCGATACGGCTGCGTTTTTCTGCCGGCAAAGCCATGCGCAATGGCGGCGCATATTTGGCATTCTCTTCATGCAACGAAGTCACATCCTGCCCCGCCAAAGCGACCTGGATGGTATCCGCGATGTTCTGCGTGGAGACACCCAGAATAGCGGCCTTGCTTTGCATCACACGCAGCATCAGCTTGGGCGTGGCCTCTGTCACCGTATCGTCGATGCCAACGATGTCTGCGGTCTGCACAAATTGCTCGCGCACCTTGCTAGCCACCTCACGCGCCCCTTGATAATCTGGGCCGTAGATCTCGGCCACGATAGGCGACATCACCGGCGGACCGGGTGGTACTTCGACCACTTTCACCTTGGCGTTCCACTTTTTGGCGATGGCTTCGATAGGCTCGCGCACCGCCGTGGCGATCTCATGGCTGCTACGATCACGCTGATGCTTGTCTTGCAGATTGACTTGGATGTCGCCCTGCTCCGGTGCGTTACGCAAATAATATTGGCGCACCAGACCATTGAAGTTGATCGGTGAGGCCGTACCTGCGTAGGCTTGGTAGTCGGTCACTTCCGGCACCGTCGACAGATAGGTACCGACCTCACGCATCACACCCGCAGTCTGTTCCAACGCCGTGCCACTTGGCATATCCACCACCACTTGGAACTCGGACTTGTTGTCGAACGGCAACATCTTTAACACGACCAATTTCACCACGGTCAATGACACCGCGATCAGCAACGCCGCCAAGATGCCCAACCACAATTTGCGACGCATCGGGATGCCGTGCACCCCGTTCAAGAACGGCGTGAGCAGATTGCGGAAGAAGTGCGCGATCTTGGTATCGCGCTCATCCTTCACCACGGCATGGTGAGCATCGGACAACTTGTGCGCCAACCACGGCGTGACGATGAAAGCGATGGCCAGCGAGATCAACATACCCATGCTGGCGTTGATCGGGATTGGGCTCATATATGGCCCCATCAATCCCGTCACAAAGGCCATCGGCAACAGCGCGGCGATCACCGCAAAGGTGGCGAGGATAGTCGGACTGCCCACCTCATCCACCGCTTCCGGAATGATCTCCGACAACGGCTGATGCTGTGATAACTCACGACGACGGTGGATGTTCTCCACCACCACGATGGCATCGTCCACTAGGATACCGATGGAGAAGATAAGCGCGAACAGCGACACGCGATTCAATGTGAAGCCATATGCCCACGACGCGAACAGCGTCAACGCCAAAGTCAGGATGATCGCGATGCCAACGATGGCCGCTTCACGCTTACCCAGTGCGAACCACACCAAAGCTACCACCGCGAAGGTCGCGAAGAATAACTTCTTGATGAGCTTCATCGCCTTGTCGTTGGCTGTCTCGCCATAGTTGCGCGTGATGGTGACTTTCACATCATCCGGGATGACGCTGCCTTTCAATTCATCCACACGATGCAACAGTTTTTCAGCGACATCAACGGCGTTCTCGCCCGGCTTCTTGGTGACGCTCACCGTGACTGCCGTGAACTCGCCTTGCCCCTCGATGCCTTTGTCGCCTGCTGCGACGCCCGTTCCCATCCAAACATAGTTGGAGGGCAACTCAGCTTCGTCGCGCACCTGCGCAACGTCATGCAAGAACACCGGCTTGCCATCGAACGTGCCGATGACCAATTGACGCACTTCACCCGCATCGCTCAAGAAATTGTTGGTCTGCACCAATACTTCGCGGTTGCTCTGCACCAGGGTGCCCGCGCTTTGCGACACGTTGGCGGCCTGCAATGCGGCACGCACTTCCTGCAACGAGATCTGATAAGCATTCAGCGCTTCAGGATTCAACAAGATACGCACTGCACGCTGACTTGCCCCCAGCGTGGCTACTTCGCGCGTCCCTTTGACCCGCTTCAATTCAGCCTCGATGGCGTGCGCCACCTGCGTCAGCGCCAATCCGCCGCCCGCCGATTCTGCGCGCCACAGGGTCAGCGCGAGGATAGGCACATCATCGATACCGTGCGCCTTGATGATGGGTTGCATCACCCCCAAGGTCGGCGGTAGCCAATCCGCATGCGAGTTAATCACGTCATACAGTTTCACCAACGAAGTGACGTGTTCTTCACCCACTTTGAATTGCACGGTGAGTACCGACATGCCGGGCTGTGACACGGAATACACATGATCCACACCGGCGATCTGCGACAACACCTGCTCGGCAGGTGTCGAGACCGTGCGCGCCACGTCCTGAGCCGATGCACCCGGATAAGCGATGAGCACGTTCGCCATGGTCACGTTGATCTGTGGCTCTTCCTCGCGCGGCGTCACCGCCACCGCAAAGATACCCAACAGCATCGCCACCAACGCCAGTAGTGGCGTCATCTGCGAGTGCAGGAAGGTGCGGGCGATACGCCCAGATATGCCCATCATTTCTTCACCGCCATGCCCGCTTTGACGGGATCAGTCGCTACGCGCTCACCTTCCGTCAGGCCAGCCAATACCTCGACCTCGCCTTTTTCGGTGACTTCACCCAAGCGCACTTGGCGCAGACGCGGTTGGCCCTTGTCGTCCATCACGTACACCGCCACCACTTCACTGCGGCGCAACACGGCAGAACTTGGGATCAACAGCTTTTTCTCTTTGCCCACCACGAAATGGGTGCGCACGAACATGCCTGGATAGATGCCCTTCTCATTGGCAGGCAGGTTCACCCGTACTTGTGTGCTGTGGGTACGTGCATCCGCCGACGGCTGCACCATCACACTCGCCACCTTGAGCCAACGGCCCAGTTCTGGCACTTCGACCTTAGCCGAAGGGCGCTGACCGATCTCAGCCAACTTGTACTGCGGCACGTTCGCGATGATGCGCAACTCGGACGGATCGAACCCCGTCATCAATGGCTTACCCACGGTGACCATCTCACCCATCTCCACCATCCGTGCCGAAACTACGCCCGCATACGGTGCGATGACCGAGGTGTAGCTCTTCGCCAAGGCAGACTGTTGTGCACCTGCCGCACTGGCTTTAGCTTGCGCTTCTGCCATGTCGTAGTCGGCCTTGGCCTTATCCAGTGCGGCTTGGCTGATGAACTTCTGCGCGAACAACTGTTGCGAACGCTCGTAGTTCAGCTTGGCATTGCTTAACGCGGCCAGAGATTGCGCCACCTGTGCATTGCTTCCGGCGACGGCCTGATTCGCTTCGCTCTCGTCGATGCGCAAGATGATCTGGCCTTTGCTCACACGATCACCCACATCGAACAGGACTGCTTTAACGCGACCCGATATCTGTGCCGACACCGTCGCCTGACGCGTCGCTTCCACCACGCCGTCCACGCTATAGGTCTGCTCCACTTCACGGAACTGCACCGCAACGGTCGCCGCTGGTTCCGCCGCGTGAACGGAAGCCACCAATGAAAGCCCGATCAAAATGCCTAGATTTCGTTTCATATCACACCAGCGAAAAAGTTAAGGACGCGCATATTAGCGAATTCTAATATTCAACGCAAGTACCTAAAAAGCAAGAGGGCGCCTTGCGCGCCCCCTGCCGTAAAACCCTGACCTGCCCGGTTCACTCTATCTTGGCTTTGGCTCGGAGGTCTCCCATGGCCTTATGCAAAGATAGCTGCTGCAGGCGCTGCTGTATCTGCGGCTTAAGCTCTTCCAAACTCGGCGCTTTGCGCTCCCGCACATCGTCAAGACGAATCACATGCCACCCCATTTGAGATTGCACCGGTTCTTGGGTGTAGCCGCCTTTTTCCAGGATCAGCAATGCACTGGCGATCTGCGGCACAAACACACTCGGCAGAGCCCACCCCAACGAGCCGCCACGCGCAGCAGAATTGGCATCTTTCGATTTCTCGGTGGCTAGTTTTTCAAAACTGCCGCCTTTGGCCAATAGCGCCAGCACCTCCTTGGCTTCCTTTTCGGTCGCCAGCAAGATATGGCGAACGTTGTATTCAGTACCGCTATATGAGGGTTTGACTCGCTCGTATTCCTGCTTGATCTGGCTGTCAGTGACCGGATGATTCTTCACGTAATCCTGAACAAAAAGACTGCTCAACACTGACATCTTGGCCAACTCGATCTGCTGTGCAGCCTCTGAATTTTTGTTCAACCCCAAGCGCACCGCTTCTTGAGCGATCACTTCAAGAATGATCATCTCATCGCGAACTATTTTTCTCAGCTCTGCAGTGTCAGCGTGACCGCTAGCTTTCGCACGCATGTCGATACGCACCTGCGGGATAGCGACACCATTGACTTTCAGCACCGCCTCTTCCGCGCATGCCACTCGCGCCTGGAATAACCCCAACAAGATGAACAACCCGATCAAGTTTCTTTTCATGATGACCTCCGCTTAACGAACCAAGTACTCACTGTTGCTTAAAGACCGCTGTACCATTAACAGTCTGCCCGCCATTCACTAAGCCGTAACCGACACCCACCCCTTGCCCTGTCGGAGCAGAGAATTGACCACCGATGACTCCGCTACCTGTTGGTGAAAAGCATCCCGACCCTGTACAAGAAACCGTCGGTATGACCGTCTTGAAGTTACCTCCAGCCAATATCGACACATTGCTTGCATTCGCATTAAGTGTCACTGGCATCGCTGACGAAGCGCTCGATGCGGGCATGCTCACGCTCACACCGACATTCACAGTTTGTGTCGAGAAGTTCGCATTAAAGGTCGCATTGTTAAGCGTCCCCACTACGCCCGTGTTATCAGTCGGGCTGGTATTTCCAATCAATGCGTAATTCCACGTACCTGTTACTGGCAAGGTCACTGCCTGCGTCTGCATACCCGTAGAGAACCAGTGCAAGCTACCTGTTTGTGCAGTGGGCGTCGCAGTACCTGGCAATACTGTGAGATTGACGTTCCCACCCTGCCAACGACCCCAAGACATCCCAGTCATAGGGTCTGACCCCATATCGAATGGCACCGCAGTTCCCTGATCCAGTTGGATGACGTTCACACTTGATGCCCCCCCTACCGAGGGCGCTTGGAAAGAACTCAACGCTCCATACATGTCGAGCAGAGTAGTCGCCGTATTGTTCAAAGCAATCTCGAAAGAATTTGCACCTCCCAAGTTATACATATAGCCGATGTTTTTGTAGCTTGCCGGAATCGATACATCAACCTCAAAAGCATCGTACATGCCATTGACTGGTGGAGTGTTATGTATCGTTGGGAAGGCTAGGTTAGGTATTCCTGGTGTCCCATATGTCGGCGTCGTCCATTGTGTACCGTTACACACCATATTCATCACGCCTGCAGAGCCTGTGCAGGGGCCGCCCCAATAAGGCGTTTCCCATGTGGATCCGTTGCAGTACAACGTCCCCGAGGTGCTACCCGCCACTGAACATGCGCCCCCATAAATGGCACCTCCCCCAGTCATCGTCCAGAATCCTCCAGAACACATCAAGCTACCCACCACTTTCCCTGGATAACTACAGAAGCTGTTTACCACCGGAGAAGTCCACATTGCTCCATCACAGAACAATGTTCCCGAAACCGCCCCCGGTGTCCCACAAGCGGTATTCGCTACCGCAGCGCCAGAGGATGTCCAAATATTCGCGGAGCAGGTCAAAGCGCCAACCGTCATACCATTGGTATAACAGTATGTGCCTGCCTGAATCCACGTTGCGCCATCACACGTCAATGCGCCTGACACTGCCCCCATACCCGAACCTACACATGATCCACCAGCAACTGCCATACCTGACGATGACCAATACCCGTTCGAGCAGGTGAGGCTTCCGATGACCAGCCCCGGTGAACTACAGAAATTGTTAGCCACTGGATAGACCCACATCGACCCATCACAATACAGCGATCCAGATGTCATTCCCGGACTTGCACAATAGGTGTTCACCATCGCACCACCCGAGTAAGACCAGTAATTGTAAGAGCAGGTCAGCGCGCCGATAGTCGCCCCATTGGTCATGCAATAAGTACCTGCTTGCACCCACTGCGTGCCATCACAGGTGTACACCCCAGACACGGTTCCCGCACCCGCACATGAACCTCCTATCATGGCCATATTGGACGTCCACATCCCGCCAGAACAGGTGAATGTCCCGACGACCGTACCTGGGCTTGAACAGAATTGATTGACTGCCGGCGTGATCCAAGAGACTCCATCACAATACAGTGAGCCCGAAACAGATCCCATTGCTCCGCATGATGTGCCCGCAGTCGCGCCTGTCGTCCAGATGTTTGCCACACAAGCAAAACCACCTACAGAAACCGCTCCCGTGCACCAGCCACCCTGAGTTGGGTACATCCAATACAAGCCATCACAATATAGTGAACCCGAAACAGAGCCGACCGAGTAACACGACGTTCCGACTACCGCCGTCCCTGTTGTCCCCATATACGACCACATCCCACCCGAACAAGTGAAGCCACCCACACTTAGGCCAGGGATGCTACAAGCTCCGCCGACGGCGGGAGTAGACCAGGTTGCGCCATTGCAATATAGCGAACCCGACACCGTTCCCACCACTGAGCAAGCAGTCCCCGAAGCGGCGCCTCCTGCCAGCGTCATCCAAGTCGCGCCGTTACAATACAGAGACCCCACGGTTGCAGCGCCAGAGCAAGCCATTCCTGCTGTAGGTATCTGCCAGGTCGCGCCGTTACAGTACAACGAGCCCGAAACCATGCCGTATCCAGTACACATGGTGCCTACAACCGCTGTGCTTACAGCACCAGAATTCACGAAGGTGTTGGTAGTGAAGTCACACGTCGCGCCTGCTGGAGTAGAGAATCCCGCACAGGGGCCGCCGACCCAGCCCAAGGTATAAGTCGTGCCGCCGACGCTCATGAAAGTGTTGGTAGCTGGATCGCAATATGTCCCGCCCGGAGCAGAGTAACCCGCGCAAGTTCCGCCAATCCAACCAACCATGGTCGTGGCAGTATTCATCACCGGATTGCCATACATGTCCCGCGTGAACCCAGGTGCCAACACGAGATTGCCGTAGTAGTCATAGGTGTACCCATAAGACGGTGGATTCCCCATCGGATAGGCATTGCCATATGAGTCCATCGCATAACCCGGCATCAAAGTACCACCCGAATAGAACCCGAACTTCGATGTCGCACCGGTGGGGTAAGCGTTGCCGTACATATCCACTGCGAACCCTGGCATCAACACCTCGATGCCATAGAAGTCGAATTGATAGCCATAGCGAGCAGAGGTTTGCAGCGTTGGGATGCCATTCACCAAGACATATCCCGACAACAAGTTGCCGTCAGGGCCATAGCCGTATTGGGCAACGTAAGTGGTGGCATAACACGTAGCACATGTGCCCGTCATTGCGGGGCTATACATGCTTGTCATAGTGGGACTTGTGTACATTCCGCCTAGCATCGCAGGTACCGGTGCATACATATTCGTCGCAGGCATACCGGGCATCGGCGCTGTGTTGTACATCCCTGTCATCGGGGCGCCATACATGGTGCCCATCATGGCTGGATCGTTGTAATTCATGCTCGGTGCGGGCGGGTACATGCCTCCTGGCATCGGTGGGTTGTTATACATGCCTGTGGTTGGCATCCCGGGCATCGGTGGGTTGTACATCCCCATCGTTGGCGCGGGTGCATACATTCCAGGTCCTGCGCCCATCATGGTGGGATCGTTGTACGACATACCCGGCGCGGTGGGGTACATACCTCCAGGCATCGGCGGGTTGTTGTACATGCCTGTGGCTGGCATCCCTGGCATCGGTGGGTTGTACATCCCCATCGTCGGAGCAGGTGCATACATCCCAGGCCCAGCGCCCATCATGGATGGGTCGTTGTAGGGCATGCCCGCTGTAGGTGGATACATTCCACCCGGCATCGGTGGGTTGTTGTACATGCCTGTGGCAGATCCCGGCATGGGCGCGGTTGGCGGATACATTCCAGAAGCAGGTGCCATCGGCATTCCTGTCGCAGGATTGATCGCTGGGGGACCATACGCACCGGGCATTCCAGGCATGGGTGCGCCACCATACATACCGGGGGCTGGAGCCATAGGCATTCCTGTTGCCGGGTCTATCGCAGGGGGGCCGTACATACCTGGTGTTCCTAGAGGACCGGACATTCCAGGCCCGCCTGCTGTCGGGTTAGCGGGGTTATACATGCCAGGCGCGGGAGCCATCGGCATGCCTGTTACTGGGTCAATCGCTGGTGGGCCATATGCACCTGGCATTCCGGGCATCGGCGCGCCGCCGTACATACCGGGGGCTGGCGCCATAGGCAATCCTGTTACTGGGTCTATCGCAGGGGGGCCGTACATGCCTGGCGTTCCTGGCGGCCCATACATGCCGGGGGCGGGGGCCATCGGCATTCCCGTTGCGGGGTCAATGGCAGGTGCGCCGTACATCCCTGGAGGGGCAGGCATAGGTTTGCCTGTCACTGGGTCAATTACCATCGGCCCTCCATTCATCC
>VBWD01000024.1:0-18812 GCA_006218055.1 Gallionellaceae bacterium | reverse complement strand
GTCCTGGTTGTCCTGGTTGTCCTGGTTGTCCTGGTTGTCCTGGTTGTCCTGGTTGTCCTTGACGACCCGGCTGTGGACGTGAATCAGGCACACCGGCGGCGGCGTTCAACATGAATGCTGGCGTCTGAATGAGTTGCATGGCACCGATCGCATTGATCTGCACGGTCTGACCGGGCATGGTGACCAGTGTGCGCAACGCGCCGCTCGGATCTGTGGCCATCACGACATGGCTACCCTCGATGGTGTGGTTGAGGGTGACGTTATCCACGGGTGAGAAATTCAACACGTTGCCGGAACCGCGAATACCGATGGTGGCACTCGGGGTCCTCATTTTGAAGTGGTCTTTATTCACACTGGCGATTGCCCCGGTAAAGGCACGAAAGGTTCCTTTCACTAATGACAGTACGCTTTCGTTCTTTGCACCCGGCTTGTCACTATATTGATATTTGTCGATCTTCAATTCAGTGTCTGCACGCACAGCGATGAATGCGCCATCGCTCATACGGATCTGCGCCATACCGTTGTTACCCGAAACGATCGATTCGTTCGACTCGACCTCTCCTCCGCGCAGCGCGACACGTGAACCGTTCTTGCCCACCACGCGCACATCACCGATCACGAAGTTGAATTTTCCGGCGGCCGCCCATGTATCTGCGACAGGCGCAAGTAGCAACAATGAGGGAAGGAGGAATTTAAAGAATTGAGCGGATTTCATGATGATCTCCTAGCGTGCCACTAAAAATCTCGGCGAATCGAGAGCGAGCTCTCGGTGCGGTCATAGTTATAGAGAGAGAGGTTCGATGTGTTGT
Organism: Gallionellaceae bacterium; assembly: GCA_006218055.1. Classification (GTDB taxonomy): domain Bacteria; phylum Pseudomonadota; class Gammaproteobacteria; order Burkholderiales; family Gallionellaceae; genus Sideroxyarcus. The sequence goes on along the minus strand of VBWD01000024.1, from coordinate 18,003 downwards.
TGTACTTTGCCACTTGCGTCTTGATGGACCACTTCGGATCAGGGTGCCAATTGAGTCCGATAGAGACGTCCTTGCTAGTGTCGCGCCCGACCTTAGCGGGGATCAAGGCTGAACGAGCATTCGCACTACCGTCAACGCGCAAGGACAATCCGCCGGACAAGAACACGTCGATATCTGTGATCGGTGTCAGTTGGAAATGCACTCTCACACTCGTCGTTTTGCGGCTCATGTCGCTTCCCGAATCCGAGGCAACTACGGCTTTGTCAGAAGTATGGCTGACATTGGTGAATATCATAGGAGAAGTGTCGCCCTCGAAGATATGAATCAACGACCCACTCAACATCACTTGGTTGGTATCTTGCGTCGCCATCTTTTCGAAGCGCGGCCGACTGTATTGCCCTGTCAGCGAGATCTGATCACGTTCTCCAAGGTTGTGTTTCCATTCCGCGCCAACCGCTGGTGTACTGCGATTGCTGTTCACATTGGGAGTCATGCCTTCTAGGTAGAACTGTCCATAACTAAAGAACAAGCGATAGGTATCCGCCTCACTGGTCTTGCTGACACCGGCACGTAGATCGATGTTTGAGTTATTCAGTTGCGACATGCTTGAAACGACTTTTCGCTTGAGATCGACCCCAGCAAAAAGTTTGATCCCGTTCGTCTCATCTAAAACGCGTGAATAATCTAGGCCGCCGGACAAATTGCTAAAGGTAGCTGCTTTAACGATCGAACTCCCTGTTGCCTGGGCACCACGAATCGGATTGCCAAACAGGTCTTGGAAAGTACCCTCGACGCCCTTGGTAAAATCTGACGTTGCACTGGTGATATTGCTGTCGCGTCCCATCCCGAATTCCAGATAGGAGGTGATCTGCTGCAACTTCGCTTGGCGACGCTCCGCGATTTCTTCTAGGAATTTTTCTACGACTGGTTTGACATGGGGCGGGGGGTCTTGCGAGAGCACCACTTTGAATTCTTTTTCCGCTAGGTCGTCGCTACCCATGGCCAGATAGGCGCGCCCTAGATCGAGACGTGCTCCCGAGAAATTCGGATTCATGATGAGAACGCGCTCGAAAGCGATGGTCGCTCGGTCAGGCTTGCCACTATCGAGAGCGGCCACGCCAAACAGATAGTCGTAGGGGATGTTGCCGGAATAGTCGCTCTCCATCGGCTCGAGCATGGCATAGGCTTCTGATGCCTTCCCTGACTTCATCAGCGCTCCTGCATCGCGCAGGAGTTTGTCCAAGCTCTGGCTCGCTGAAGAGGTGGTAGCTGAGACTGGAGCGGTCACGCTTGTTTCAGCTGCAAAAGCTGGCAACCCAAGAGAGAATACAACCAGCGATACGCCCGCCCTTACAAACCAATCGTTACTCACCATAAAGACTCTCCACTTCTCAGTTTTCTCGCTATGTTTCAGTAGCAGTTGCCGAGCGCTTGATCACACGGAACAAAACACATCACGCATCATCCCCACCAACTTCACCGTACGTGGGTCGTTGATGCGATAAAAGACGCGGTTGGCATCTTTCGTTGTGGCCAAAACGCCCTTGTCGCGCAGGATGGCAAGGTGTTGGGAGATGTTGCTTTGGGTCGTCCCGACTTGATCCACGATGTCCTGCACGCTCAATTCCCCTGCCGCCAGGACGCACAATATCTTTAAGCGCAAGGGATGCGCAATGGCTTTCATTGATTCCGCCGCCAAAACGATGTCTTCTTCTTTATCGATTAGTTTCTTGTTCATTATTACCCCTCTGACTGCCCTTGCGCGCTGATGTCCACCAGTGAAATCGGCTAAAATCGCAACCTAGTGAATTAGTGAATTCTTATTTTGATTGCTTAAGAAAGAAAAAGCCAGCATGACCAACCGTTCTACTCCGACAATCAAACCCGTCCTGTTGCTCATCTTGGATGGCTTCGGCTATCGTGAAGATGCCGACTTCAACGCCGTCGCCCACGCGCGCAAACCGAACTTCGATCGTTTGTGGAACACTTATCCGCACACGCTGATCCACACCTCCGAACTGCATGTCGGCTTACCCAACGGACAGATGGGCAACTCGGAAGTCGGTCACTTGAACATTGGCGCGGGCCGCATCGTCTACCAAGACCTGACCAAAGTGGACCTTGCCATCGAGAACGGCAGCTTCTACAACAACCCCGCACTGGTACAAGCAGTAGAGAGTGCGAAGCAAGGTGGTAAAGCGCTGCACATCATGGGGCTGCTCTCAGCCGGTGGCGTGCACAGCCATGAGGCACATATCCATGCGATGGTCGAACTCGCTGTACGCGCAGGATTAAAGAATGTCTTCGTCCATGCATTCCTCGACGGTCGCGACACACCTCCGCGCAGTGCGGCACAATCGCTACAGATGCTGCAAGACAAATGTGCGCAACTGGGCGCTGGCCGCATCGCTAGCATCGTCGGCCGTTTCTTTGCGATGGATCGCGACAACCGTTGGGATCGAGTACAGATCGCTTACGACCTGCTCACCTCTGGCGTAGCGCCATTCAGCGCCGCTTCTGCACAAGCCGGATTGGATGCCGCGTACGCACGCGGGGAGAACGATGAGTTCGTGCAAGCCACCGTCATCGGCGAATCTGCCGCGATGCAAGACGGAGATGCCGTGGTATTCATGAACTTCCGCGCTGACCGCGCACGCGAGATCAGCCGCGCGTTAACCGATGCGGATTTCAGCGGCTTCTCCCGCACTCGCCTCCCTAAATTGTCCAACTACACGACCTTGAGCAGCTACGGCGAAGACTTCCACTACCCCTGTGCCTACACTTCCGACACCATCCATAACGGTTTCGGCGAATACCTGTCCAACTTGGGATTGAAACAACTGCGCATCGCCGAGACTGAGAAATACGCACACGTGACTTACTTCATGAACGGCGGCAAGGAGCAACCTTACCCCGGCGAAGATCGCACGCTCGTCCCCTCGCCCAAGGTCGCGACCTACGATCTGAAACCGGAGATGAGTGCGTTCGAAGTAACGGACAAACTGGAAGCCGCCATCCGTAGCAAACAGTACCAAGCCATCTTGTGCAACTACGCCAACGGCGACATGGTGGGGCACAGCGGCATCATGGAAGCCGCAGTTCAAGCCGTCGAGGCGCTGGACACCTGCATCGGACGCGTGGTGAATGCGATGTTGGAAAGCGGCGGCGAAGTGCTCATCACCGCCGACCACGGCAATGCTGAACAGATGCTGGATCGCACCACCAATCAAGCACACACCGCCCACACATTGAACCTCGTGCCCTTCCTCTACATCGGGCGCAAAGCCGAGATGGCCGAAGTCGGCACGGGTGCATTGCAAGATGTCGCACCCACTTTGCTGGCGATGATGGGTGTACCGCAGCCCGCCGAAATGACCGGCAAACCGCTCATCCAATTTTTGTGAGCTGCACGCGACACTTCTCCTAATCGAAACAACTTAATCACGCGGAGACGCGGAGTGCGCGGAGAAAATCAATGAACGTAAGTCTCCTACTTGCAAGCAAGTCCTGACATGCAGCCATTTACCCTCCCCCCGCGTTCTCCGCGCCTCCGCGTGAAATTGTTTTTGCTTGGTATTTTATTGATTCCCGTTTTCGCCTTCGCATCAAAGCAAGACGACCTAGAGAAACTGCGCCAGCGCATCACTTCCTTGCAAAAGGATTTTGAGAAGGCAAACGAATCGAAAGCAGAAGTCGCTGACGATCTGCGTGAATCGGAACGTGCCATCAGCGATAGCAACCGCGCACTGGAACAATTGACTCAGCAACAACGGGCTGCCAAAAAAGACCTTGCCGAACTACAGCAGCGTGCGGCTACCCTGCGGGGCGACATGCGCGAACAGCAAGCATTGCTGGGGCGTCTGCTCTATCGCCAATACATCGAGGGCGGCGATCGCGACCATCTCAAGCTGCTTCTGAACGATGTTGACGCGAATCAACTCTCCCGCAACTTGCAGTACTACCAATACATCGCGCGTAGCCGTGCCGATACCATGAGATCCATTCGCAGCAGCTTGGACAAGCTGCGCGCAGTCACCGCTGAGGTGCGCGGAAAGAGTGAGGAGGTCGCCGCGCTGCAGGCTGAGGAATTGCAAGGCTTGCAGAAATTGGAACGCGACAAGCGTACACGCCAACAGACGCTGAGCAAGATCGCCGCGCAACTCAAGCAACAGCGCCGCGAGATCGGGCGCTTGCAACGTAACGAGAATCATCTGTCGCAGTTGGTCGAAAAATTGGCACACATGCTGCCCGGCATCGATGGCAAGCCTTTTAAATCCCTCAAAGGCAAGTTGGCTTTGCCGGTCAATGGCAAAAAGACGAACCAGTTCGGCGTGCGCCGTGCCGAAAACAATCTGATGTGGACAGGCTGGTTCTTGCGTGCGTCCGCCAACCAAACAGTAAAGGCAGTCGCGGGTGGCCGTGTCGTGTATGCCGATTGGCTGCGCGGCTTCGGCAACTTGCTCATCATCGACCACGGCCAAGGCTATATGAGTCTCTACGGCAACAATGAGACACTCTATAAACAGGTTGGCGATAGCATCCGCGCGGGGGACATGGTCTCCACCGTGGGCAACAGCGGCGGCAATGAGGATTCGGGTTTATACTTCGAGCTGAGGTTTGAAGGTAAGCCCATCGACCCCGCCAAATGGATGAGGCGTTAACCAAGGAAAATCAAATGAGTCGTCGCTTCAAAGAATACGGACTAATCGCTATCGGCCTGATCACTGGTGTGTTGATCAGCCTGCACTTCTCTGCCGTGGCCGAGAAAGAAGTTCCACTGCCACTACCCGTTGAGGAACTGCGCGCCTTCGCTGATGTGTTCGGTCGCATCAAGAGCGATTACGTCGAGCCTGTGAGCGACAAGAAACTCATCACCGAAGCCATCAACGGCATGTTGAGCGGACTCGACCCGCACTCTGCCTATCTGGATGCAGAAGGCTTCAAAGAATTGCAAGTCGGCACGCAAGGCGAATTCGGCGGACTGGGCATCGAAGTCGGCATGGAAGATGGCTTGGTCAAGGTCATCTCCCCCATCGAGGACACGCCTGCGTTCATTGCAGGCATCAAGAGCGGCGACCTCATCATCAAATTGGATGACACGCTGGTCAAAGGACTCACTCTGAATGACGCGGTAAAACGCATGCGCGGCAAACCCGGCAGCGACATCATGCTGACCATCGTGCGCAAGAACGAGACCAAACCTTTGCAGATCAAAGTCACCCGCGCTGTCATCAAAGTGCAGAGCGTCAAGTCCAAGCTAGTCGATCCGGGTTACGGCTTCGTGCGTATCACCCAATTCCAAGAGCATACAGGCGAGAACTTGGCGACTGCGTTGCAGAATCTGCGTAAACAAAACAATGGTCCGCTGCAAGGCCTCGTGCTCGACTTGCGTAACGACCCAGGCGGCTTGCTGACCGGTGCGGTTGGCGTCTCTGCCGCCTTCCTGCCCAAGGATGCGCTGGTGGTCTATACCGAAGGTCGCACCGAGGATGCCAAGATGCGCCTCATGGCCAATCCAGACTTTTACCTGCGCGGTAGTGGCAAGGACGATTACTTGAAAGACTTGCCAGGTGAGTACAAGAGCTTACCCATAGTCGTATTGGTGAACGGTGGCTCCGCTTCTGCCTCGGAGATCGTCGCGGGTGCGCTGCAGGATCACAAGCGTGCGGTCATCATGGGGACACAAACTTTCGGCAAGGGCTCGGTGCAAACCATCCTGCCGCTGGGCAACAACACCGCGATCAAGCTGACCACGGCGCGTTACTACACACCAAGCGGCCGCTCCATCCAAGCCAAAGGCATCGTGCCTGACATCGTGGTGGAAGACCCTGCGACAGCGGCAATGGACAGTACCTTCCGTTTGCGTGAAGCTGATCTGGAAAAACATCTAACTAACGGTCAGCCCGAAGAAAAAAGTGAAGCGTCTAAACCTGCAAGCAAGGTTGCACCAAAAGACAAAGAGACCGATGGCAAAAAACCCGAGATCGCCGAGTTCGGCGCCAAGAACGATTACCAGTTGAATCGTGCGCTCGACTTGCTAAAGGGTGCGAGCATCTTGCGAGGGAAATGAGATTATGAATCCGTTCGAGTTGCAGAAACAACGCGTCTTGGTGTTCGCTGATGAACCCGCGAAGCAAATTGAGCAAGCTTTCCTGTTATTGAGCGGACTGGATGATCTGCAGGTTGAGAACGGCCCTACCTCGAATAGCCTCATCATTCGGTATAGCGTGGAACATTACTCACTCGAGGGGTTGGAGAAAGCACTTCTCAAGGAAGGCTTCATCTTCAATTACGGCTGGTTAACCAAATTGAAGAATGGCTTCATTCATTATTGTGAGGATGTGCAGTATCACAATTTGAAATCGCCGGAGCCGCGCACCAAGAACAACTCGCAAGAAGTGTTCATCAAAGCTTACGGACATCATCCGCACGGCGACCACGACTACACCAAAGCACCCGAGTCGCATCAATCGAAATGACCCCCGGCATTGCGCCGACCTTGCCCCATGAATGATGATCAGCTACTTCGCTACAGCCGGCATATCCTGTTGCCTGAGATCGGCATCGAAGGACAACAGAAGCTGTCGGATGCGCACGTGCTCGTCATTGGAGCAGGCGGGCTAGGCTCTCCCGTTGCGATGTTCCTGGCCGCCAGCGGTATTGGCACGATGACTCTGTGTGACAACGACACAGTCGATCTCACCAATCTGCAACGCCAGATCGCGCATCGCACCTCCAGTATCGGCAAAACGAAAGTCGCCTCAGCCCAAGAGACGCTGTCGGAGATCAATCCCGAAGTGAATGTGGTTGCGCTGACCGAACGGGCAGATGAAGCGCGTTTGGCGGAATTGGTTGCGCAAGCCGATGTAGTGTTGGATTGTAGCGACAATTTTCCTACGCGCTACGCCCTCAACCGCGCCTGCCACACACTAAAGAAACCTCTCGTCTCGGGTGCAGCAACCCGTTTCGATGGGCAAGTGAGCGTGTTCGACTTTCGTCGTGACGACACGCCCTGCTATGAATGTCTATACCCCGAAAAAATGGAAAGTGAAGAGACGCGTTGCGCCGTACTAGGCATCTTCGCGCCACTGGTCGGCATCGTAGGCAGCATGCAAGCGGCTGAAACGCTCAAGCTATTGATGAATATCGAGACGACGCTGTGCGGCAGATTGTTGACGGTGAACGCGCTCAACATGGAGGTGCGCACGATGAGACTTTCAAAAGACGCTGACTGCACGGTCTGCCATCACGGCTGACCGCGCAATCATGCACTAATCAGGCAGCGCGATCTTGTTGCCCATGCTGAACTGGTAGTCCTTGAAGATGTGCTCCGCGCTCAACGACTGATACGTTCCATCCGCTGCCTTGCGTGTGGTGTCTTTCAAACGGTAAGTCAAATGCCCGCAAGTCCAGCATTTGAAGTTTCGCATGTGTGTGCATAGACAAGTCTTGTCCATGACAACGACTTTCTTGTCGTTCGGATGAGCCGCCACTTCGCGGTTGTACGCCTCGATGTAATCGCAACGGCCATTCGCATCCAACAGATAACCGTAGGATTCGCAGCCCGGACGAATGCCAGAACCGATAGAAGGACTGTTCTTCAACATGCGCATCGGATAGCCAGTGGGCGATGTGCCGTTGACTTCGATGTCGTCTTCGCCGGCTTTGAAATATTCTTGCTGAACGTCCGCAGGCAATCCGCATTCTTTGGAGACGGTAAAACGTGTCGCGACTTGCACTGCGCCTGCGCCCTCTTCCAAAAAGCCTACGGCATCACCGCCAGTGAAGATGCCGCCCGCTGGAATCACGGGAATATCTATCTTCTCATTGCGCAGATATTGATGGATCTCATTGGTGATGGTGCGCAGATCATACTGCGCCCAATCCATGCCGAATCCCAAGTGACCACCTGCCAACGGGCCTTCGACCACGATGTAATCGGGGAGGCGATTGGTCTTCACGTTCTTACGCAAGAACAATTGAAGTGCGCGCAAGGATGACACGATGATGCCCAGCTTCACATCACGAAAACGCGGGTGGTCTTCCATCAAACCGAACGAACCCAAGTGCAAACCTGCCGCCAAAGTGATGCCGTCGATGCCTGCACTCATCGCTTCGTGCAGACGCACGCGCAAAGTGTCGCGCGGCGAATTCATGGTGAGCTTTTCCATGACGTTGATGAACACCATGCCAGAGCCGCGCTTACGCTCCATGGTGTTGCTCACGTGCAGGCGGGTGGATTCCGCGATATGTCCAAGATCGAACTTGACCAGCGTCTTATCCGAATTGTCGATATTGGCTTTGTACTGCTGGAGTTTCTCTTTGACGAAACCCGTGTCGTAACGACGGTCTGATACGGTCGGCAACATCGCATCTGAGATGTGGCCTACACCGCCCAGGCGCGCCGCTTCCAAAGCGAGATCGGCTGTGGAGATATCCGGAACCAACTCGTGTTTGCCCAACTTCAGGCGGTAATCATCTACTTTTTTTGTCATCGTCTCCCCAGCGCTTTGGGGGTCTCCTCCATATCCATCTGTGCTGTTGGTCAGCCCGTTTTATGGCGCTATATTACCTTGGAATAGCGCGCATGTTCGGTGCGCGTGCGCAGATATTTGTCGAACACCATACAGATATTACGGATGAGCATGCGTCCCTTGGGGGTAACCGTGATCCACTGCGGTGAGAGTTTCAGCAAGCCTTCCTGCTCGTACTCGGCCAACTCTTTCATCTCGGTGGCAAAGTATTTATCGAAGTCGACCAGATAGGCGATGCCCAAGGACTCTTTGGATATTTCAAAATGGCACATCAAGGCTTGGATGATGGCACGACGCACCAAGTCGTCCGCATTCAATTCCAGACCGCGCATGATCGGCAGCTGATCGCGATCGAGCGCATCGTAGTAGTCTTCCAGCTCACGGTAATTTTGACTGTAGGTAGGGCCGACCTTGCCGATCGCGCTCACACCCAATGCGACCAGATCGCAATCGGAATGCGTTGAATAACCTTGGAAGTTGCGGTGTAAGCGCCCCTGACGCTGCGCGACCGCCAACTCGTCTTCGGGTTTGGCAAAGTGATCCATGCCTATGTAAACGTAGCCTGCGCCCGTCAGCTTGTTCACTGCCATGTTCAAGATGTCCAGCTTGGTCTGTGCCGCCGGCAACTCTTCTTCGTGGATACGGCGTTGTGGCTTGAAGATGGTCGGCATGTGCGCGTAGTTGTAGATGGACAGACGATCCGGATCGACTGCAATCACACGATCCAAGGTGCGCCCAAAACCTTCCAACGTTTGTTTGGGCAGTCCATAGATCAGGTCGATACTTACCGACTTGAATCCATTCGCACGTGACGCATTGATGACACGCAAGGTCTCTTCTTCGCTCTGGATGCGGTTCACCGCTTTCTGCACGTCATCGTCAAAGTCTTGCACGCCGACGCTGATACGGTTGAAGCCCGCTTGTCCAAGCAGAGCGATGGTCTCGTCAGTGACTTTGCGCGGGTCAATCTCGATGGAATATTCGCCATCATCGACCAGTTTGAAGTTTTGACGAATGGCGGCCATCACTTCGCGGATCTCGTCATCGCTCATGAAGGTCGGTGTACCGCCGCCGAAGTGCAGTTGCTCCACCACTTGGTTCGGCCCCAACAACTTGGCTTGCATCGCCATCTCTTTGATGAGATAGCGCACGTATTCGGCCGACTTGCTGCGATCCTTGGTGATGACTTTGTTGCACGCGCAGTAAAAACACAGCGTGTTGCAGAAAGGGATGTGGATATACAAAGACAGCGGGCGACTAACCCCGCCAATCTCACGCTTGGCTACCCATTCGCTGTAACTCTCGGCATTGAACGCTTCGATAAACCGGTCTGCGGTGGGATAGGATGTGTAACGCGGCCCGTTCTTGTCTAATCTGCGTATCAGTTCCAGATCCACCACTAATTGATTGACTGCGTCGTTCATCACTGCCTCCATAAATGAGGCGCGTACTATGCCATCACTCCGCCTAGAAGACTTGATATATGTCAAAATACCGGGGTGTATAAACCCTCCGCTATTTGCGGCTTTGAGTGACCCGACAGTGCCGCCGAACACCTCTCCAGAACTGAAGATCGCCTGCTCCAATTGCAACCTGCGCGAGATCTGCTTGCCCGTGGAATTGACCGAGGGCGAGATGCATCGCTTGGAAGACCTGAGCAACAACAAACGCAGCTATGCGTCCGGCGGCTATCTCTATCGCACTGGGGACCGCTTCAAATCACTGCACGCCATCCGCAGCGGTTCGTTCAAGACGCGTGTCCTGCATGAAGATGGGCGCGAGCAGGTGACTGGCTTCCTGATGGCCGGCGAGATCATCGGCTTGGATGCCATCAGCACCGACCTCCACACCTGTGAGGCGGTGGCGATGGAAGATAGTGAAGTGTGCGAACTCCCTTTTAATAAGCTGGAAGAACTCAGCCGCGAGATTCCCAGCCTGCAACGTCATTTGCATAAGATCATGAGCCGCGAGATCGTGCGCGACCAAGGCATCATGTTGTTGCTCGGCTCTATGCGGGCGGAAGAGCGTCTAGCGGCATTTTTGCTGAATCTATCTCAACGCAATGCCGCCCACGGCATGTCGGGCACTCAATTCAAGCTACGCATGTCACGCTTGGAGATCGGCAGCTATTTGGGACTGAAGCTGGAGACCGTAAGCCGAACCTTCTCGCACTTTCAGGAAGAGGGCTTGATCCAAGTCAAGGCGCGCGCCGTCGAGCTGCTAGACCTGCCGCGACTACGCACTTTGGTGGGAAAGTCATAGGCAAACGAGGTCGCTAGGCAAGTTTCTTAAGTCCACTGCGACCAACTGCCGCATTCCTTTATTGAACTGAAATAGGTATCCTGCGCACCGCAGCCAAAACACCCTAGGGAGAAGAAGAGATGACACAGCCATACCAAGCCACCCCAGAAGAGATGACTCGCGCCAAATGGCCGCATGAGATATTCCTCATCAACCTGGTGTTCAACCACATTCTGGTGTTCGCCTCCACCTTCGGTGTGTTCAGCACTTTCCCCTTGATGGTGCTGATCGTGCCTTTGACTTCCTTCATTATCACCGGCTACATCGCCTTCAAAGCAAAGCAGGTGGCTAGTGGCTCTGAGACCGCATTCGTTAAAGCACACTGGGTCGTCGCCAACAAACGCAATACTCATTTCATGTGGTTGCTGACTGTTACCTGCATCGTCATCGGTGGTGGGTTCTGGCTGTCGAAGATGATGGGCTGGTCGAAGATCGCCACTATCGCCTTGTTGGGCGGCGTCGGTCTGTTGCCATTCATGGTGTCGCTCTTAGTGCTCATCGTGCTGGGCAACGATTCTATGTATCAAGCTCGTCACCACAAATTCCCGCGCGGCACGACGCCTCCGGCCGATGCCGCTTAATTGCTTACACTTCAAAATATGAAAACTGAAAACAAGATTTACTGGGGCGTCGGCATCTTTTCCATCGTCATCATCTTTGGGGCGTTCTTGATTCCCGGTGACCGTCCTGAAAAAGAAGATCTGCCTTGGCACATCGAACATCCGACCGCTGATTCGGTGCGCGTGTTCGGACTGACTTTGGGCGTATCGACTCCGGCCGAGGCCGAGGCACGATTCAAAGAGCAAGCTGAACCCAGCTTGTTCAAGTCGCCCGCTGGTGTGATGAGCGCAGAAGTGTTTTTCGAACAGATCAATTTGGCGGGCTTGCGCTCACGTGTCGTATTGACTGTAGATATCGCCGATGCCGAGATGAAAGAAATGTATGCGCGCGGCTTGCGTATGGCGGGGACGGGTAGCGGCAAGAAGATCACGTTGACACCAGAGGATGTGGCACATCTGCGCAGCCTGCCCATCAGCAGCATGACTTACATGCCCGGCGTGCGCGTCGAAGAGCCGTTATTCTTGAAACGTTTTGGCAAGCCGGCTCAGATCGTCAAGGAGACCAAGACCGGTGCGATCCATTGGCTTTACCCTCAGAATGGACTTGATCTAACGCTGGGCGGAGGTGAGAAACCGGTATTGCAATACGTGTCGCCGAACAAGTTTGACGCACTGGTGAAGCCGTTGTTAGCCAACGGCGAACTGATCACTCAATAGCCTTACTGTCCGCATCCGCCCGCTTGGTCGGATGCGGCATCATGTCTTCATCGTCATCCATCAAGATACGGTTGCCACTGCCTTCCATATCCTCGTACTGCCCCTTCTTCACCGAGAAGATCAACACGACCACTAAGATGATGCCGAAGAACATCATGCCGGGTATCAAGCTGTAGATCACTTCCATCGTTTTATCTCACTTTTGAATTGGGTTTGACTTCGTCTTTGAACAAGGTGCGGATTCGCGCCGCGTTGCCGATGACGATGAGCGAACTGATGGGCATGGTAATGGCCGCAGCCAACGGTGTTACCTTCGCCATCATCGCCAACGGCACCATGATGAGGTTATACACGAACGACAATCCGATGTTCTGCTTGATGGTGCGCAGGGTGCGCCGCGAAAGCTGAGTGGCTTGCAACACCTTGTTCAGTTCATTGTGCATCAGCACGATGTCTGCGCTCTCGACTGACACATCCGTGCCCGACCCAAGGGCGATGCCCACATCGGCTCGAATCAAAGCGGGCGCATCGTTTACCCCGTCTCCCACCATCGCAACGATCGCTCCCGCCTGTTGCAATTCATGGATGACGCGATCTTTATCCTGCGGCAACACCTCGGCGATGACTTCCATACCGCCCAATTGCTTTGCGATTGCCTCGGCAACCGGACGACGGTCTCCACTTAGCAGCGTCATCTGGATGCCGCTGGCACGCAATTCATCCACCAGTTGCTGAGCATCACCACGCAGGCGGTCTGCTAGCGCGATGATCGCAACGTGTTTGTCACCCAGCGCAAGATACACACAGCTCATGGCTTCCGCTTCCCAACTATGTGCCTGCGCTTGCAATCCCGAATCTAGTTCGATCCCTTTTTGGCTGAGCCAGTTCGCGCTGCCCAAGAGGACGCGGCGCCCCGCCACCACCGCCACCACCCCCAAACCGGCCGTCGCTTGGAAATCGGCCACGTCGATATCACGATATGGATATTGCTGTTCTTCTGCATATCGAGTGATTGCGTGCGCGACACCATGCTCGCTATAGCGCTCTGCCGCTGCTGCGTAACGCATCGCGTCATCACCATTCACCCCTGAGGCGTACCGAACTTGCGCGACGCTCATCACCCCTTCCGTCAGCGTGCCGGTCTTGTCGAATACGAAGTGAGTCACTTTGGACAAGGTCTCCAACACCAGCCCGTTCTTGACCAGGATGCCGTACTTGGCACCCAAACCAGAAGCGACCGCAATCGACATCGGTGTCGCCATCCCTAGCGCACAAGGACAAGTGATGATGAGTACCGAGGTCGCCGCCATCAGCGCGATCTCGAAATCTTGGCTGTTCCAGATGAAGAAGGTCGTTGCGGCACAGATCATCGTCACCAACACGAACCATGGCACGATGGTATCGGCCAAACGCTGGATAGGTGCTTTGGAAGATTGCGCCTCTTCGACCAGTTTGATGATCTTCGACAAGGTGGTGTCCTGCAATTGCGCCCTGACCTCGACCAACAAGGCGCCGCTGGTGTTGACCGTTCCCGCTGAAACGGCTGAGCCGGTGCGCTTGGTCACGGGCAGTGACTCACCGCTCAACATCGACTCATCTACGGCGCTGTGACCTTCCAGCACTAGGCCATCTACAGGGATGGTATAGCCCGGCTTGACCAGCACGTGGTCGCCCAATTTCACACCGCGTATCGGCGTCATCTGTTCGATACCTTCGTGCATCACCAGCGCAACGCGCGGTTGTAACTCCATCAAACGCTTGGTGGCAGAAACGGCTTGGTGACGAAACATCCCTTCCAGGTAGCGGCCAATGAGAATGATGAATGTCAGGTTGGTCACGGTGTCGAAATACACCTCACCGTGCTGATTGTTGGTGATCGTCACATAAACGGAGTAAGCATAGGTTACGCTCAAACCAACGGCGATAGGCATATCCATCGTGAGATGTCCCGCACGCAAACCGCCGATCGCGCCACGAAAGAATGGATAACCTGAATACAGCAAGGTAGGCGTTGCCAATACCAAGGCCACCCAATGGAAGAAGCTGCGGAACTCATCTTGGTTCGCACCGCTATACAGCGCGATGGCGATCCACATCATATTCATCGCCGCAAACCCTGCGAAGAACAGACGGAACAGCATGGCGCGATTGGTCTTCTTGATCGATCCTTCCGCACTTTCCGGATCGTAGGGTACGGCCGAATAGCCAATACGTGAGAGGGCTTTGATCAACTCTGAGAGCTTGCTCTTGCTGTTATCCCAGCGCAGATGCAAACGCTTGCCCGACAGATTCACCTCGGCCAACTGTACTCCAGGTGCTCGATTCAAACCGCGCTCGATGAGCCACACGCAAGCTGCGCAATGGATGCCTTCGACCAATAGATGGATGTCGCGCACGTCGCCCGAGCAGGTCGTGAACTCCTGTTGCACCTCGTCGAAATCATAGATCTCTATGTCTTTGGGAGGTTCGGGCGGCGGGCCTAGCAACACGCCTTCTGGCGTACGTTGATAGTAGCCCTGTAGCCCCGACTCGTAGATGGCGTTACAAACTGACTGGCAACCGAAACAACAGAACTCGCGTTCACGCTGCTCCAGCTCGGATTTGAAATGTGCATCTGCGGGGATAGCTAACCCGCAGTGAAAACAATCATGCAACGCTTGGGGGACTACATGCGTCATTGATGCACCACTAATCAGGAGTGCTCTTCGACCTTGAATCGATCTGTATCCACGGTGAATTCATCAGTGCCGCGTTTAAGATGGATATGTAATTCCCAATATCCTTTCAACGTGAAAGTGACGTAACCCTGATATTTTCCAGCCGCCACTTCTTTGAATGCCGTGGTGAAATCTTTGCTCGCATCGGACGCGCGATAAGCTTCGACTTCCATCTCCCCGCTCACTGCTTTGCCGTCTTTATCCACCACACTGATCTCGTACATCGTGGGTTGATTCAGCACGATGGCTTTAGGCTTTTTGATCGTGGTCTGCCAAGCCAATGCCTGCTGCGCACCCAATTCGCTCAATACCTGTGTGTTGGTCTTTCTGTCCTTCGTCTTGTACTCACGATCGACCAACATCGACTTGTTATGCGTTGCGAACCAGATGAAGGTCGCATTGACGGCGAGTACTAAAACGATCAACCCCAAAAGACTCAGCAGCCATGGGTTACGTAATCCAGATTTTTGGTCTTGCGAGATCATCTTATATAACCTTATTTTTTTGGTGCGTAGAACTGGCTCGTGTATTCAGCGAACACCATTGGGTCATCCACGCTCTCAACTCGAAACTGAATCGGCGTCACATCTTTGGTAGCGAACTTGCCAGGTGCTTTGACAAAGATGGTGAACGACGTACCACGTCCGTGGTGAATCATCGGATTATTTTCAGCGCCGATGATGATTTGGTCTTTGACACCACCTTCAGCAGTCACTTTGACCTGGAAGTCTTTGTCCGTCTTATTCAGCAACTTGAAGTCATATTTGTTCTGGATAGAACCATCGCTCATGCTCACATAGAGCGGTTGACGCTCATGCATGATCTTTAACGTCATCGAGCCCAGATGGGTCAGCCCCCAAACGATACCGCCCAGTGCCATCGTGATGATACCGATGTACACCATAGTACGTGGGTGCTGGTACATCTTTTTAGCGGGCTTACCAGACAGCTCGTCCAACGACGTGTATCGAATCAAGCCGCGTGGTTTGTCGATCTTATCCATGATGGAATCACATGCATCGATACACAAACCGCAAGTGATACAACCCAATTGCTGACCATTGCGGATGTCCACCCCCGTCGGGCATACCTGCACACATTGAAAACAGTCGATACAATCACCCTGCGGTGCGACCACCTCCCCGCCACGACGAATTTTGCCGCGTGGTTCGCCACGCGTGTAATCGTAGGTTGGAAGTATGGTCTGCGAATCATTCATCACTGCCTGAATACGCGCATATGGACACAACCAGAAACAGGTCTGCTCGCGTAGGAAGCCAGCCAAAATGTAGGTGCCAAGGAAAAATGCGATCAACGTCACCCATCCGACCATAGGCAATTGAAGATTGACCAGCATGGTCCAGTATTCGAATGCATCGACGAACCAGATCGAGAAACTGATGCCCGTCAATACGGCGATCGCTGCCCACGCTAGGTGTTTCAACCCCTTCTTCTTGATTTTGTCTGCATCCCAAGGAGCCGTTTCCAATTTGCGACGAGCAGTAGGGTTGCCCTCGATCTTCTCCTCGAGCCAAGTGAACCAATCCGTCCACGCCGTCTGGAAACAGAAATAGCCACACCAAACTCGAGAGGCGACCGAGGTCACCGCAAACAACGTCATCGCAGCCACCAATAGAATCAGTGACAGCATCCAAATATCTTGCGGCAATACCGTCAAGCTGAAGAAGTGAAATTGGTTGTGATCGATGTCAAACAGAATCGCCTGCTTGTCGTTCCAGCGCACATAAGGGAAGAAAAAGAATGGGAGCCACAATGCCAGTTGCGCACGATCTTTGAAAGTTCGGAAAAATCCAGGCATGCGCTTGGCATGGATAGTCTTATCGCCAAGATTGACCGTCCAAACTTCGAATTCGTTGTAAATGGTGGTGACTTCACCCGGTTCTTTTTTCTCAACTTCTTGGTTCACGCTCGCGCTCCTAAATGGAAGGGAATCATCCAGTCTTGATGCTGGACTCCAAAATGACATCAATGCGATTCTACTGCTTGAGCAAAACCGCTTCAGTGATATTTTGCACAGAATGAAAAAGGAGGAGAGCGAACTCTCCTCCTTTCTCAAATACTAATTCTTACTTTTGTGCTTTTTCTTCTTCAGCCTTCTTGGCGTTGCGAACCGCCTTGAAAAGCAACCACACTGGCACCAAGAATGACAAGCCTACGCAAATAATCACTCCCCACAGTACCGCATCATTATTGATGTGATTCATCTTTATTATTGATGTGATTCATCTTTACACTCCTTGTTCAGATTCTGAAGGACTGCACGGGCGTACCCGTGCAGACTTGTACATCTTACTGAGCTGCTGCTGGAGCGTCAGCTTGACCGCCACCGAACTTGTACACGTAAACTGCCAGCTTCTTGATCTCAGCATCGGAAAGCTTCGCACCCTGGAACGCAGGCATCACTGCCACACGTGTCTCAGGTGTACCTGCATTGACACCGTTCTTGATGGTGTACTTGATGCCTTCAACCGAGCTATCGAAACGCCATACACTGTCAGTCAGGTTGGCAGAGCCCATGGCTTGCATGCCCTTACCATCCGCACCGTGACAAGCAACGCATCCCTTATCCGTGAACAATGGGGTGGAAGTTGGTTTGCCCTCAGCTACCGCGTTGGCCAGTGTATCGACTTCAGCTTCGGACAACATGTCCTTGTGCGCCATCATCATGCCTTGGCGACCACCAACGATCGTTGTATGGATGTCGTCGATCTTGCCACCGAACAACCAGTCATCGTCGTTCAGAATAGGCGCGAACAGACCTTGCTTGTCGTGTGTACCAACACCATTTGTACCGTGGCAAGCTGCGCAGTTGTCACCGAAAAGAACCTTACCGGAGCGAGTGACATATTCCGTCAATTCGCTGTCTGCCAAGATCGCTGCTGGGGTCATGTCCTTGAGCTTGGCTTCATACTTGCCGCGCACTTCGTCCACAACACTCTTGTCAGCTTCCATCTCGCCAATCGCCGTCCAACCACCAACACCCTTGAAGAAGGTATTGCCATTGGATAGCGGAATGGATGGATAAAATACCCAATATACAACGACCCAGATCGCGCTGACTGTCAGACCCAGCATCCACCATTTAGGCGGTTGATTGATGTAATCGCCCAAGTCGTCATCCCAAACGTGGCCAGTAGTTGGCACGTCACCTGC
>VBWD01000023.1 GCA_006218055.1 Gallionellaceae bacterium | reverse complement strand
TCATGGCACCCAAGCGACTGGCAAGAGAACGGCGCATGGCTGCGCATGTTCCAGAATGCTAGGAAGTGGGTGGGATAAGTATTTTCGAAATACTCCCGTTCGCCCTGAGTGCCGCGCAAAGTGCGGTGTATCGAAGGGTAGGGCGGGAATTCGGAAATGAAAAAAGCGACCTCGGTCGTTTTTTTTATGCTGAAGCTGTTTGTTTGTTTACGCTGCCATCGGAAGCGGAAGTTGAAAATGACCCTCAACGATTCCGCTTACCGAAATATCCTCATCCAATTCTTCCCAGCGCAAGGCCGTGCCATTCGCACGTAGTATGACTTGCTTCAGTTGCGCATCGCTTGCGCCATTCAATAATTTGAAGCGAGAGGATGGGAATCCGATTTGGCGACCATCGGTAAGTTCAACAAAAACGATGCGTCCTGCCACCCAAACGCGAGTGGCGCAATGCTCCAGTTCAGTGATGGAAGAACTCATGCCATTTCTCCTTAAACAAATCTTGATGCTCGAAAACTGTTGTCTCGATGCGCCGCAACTCGGTGGGGCTGATATTACGGCTTCTCGCTAAACGTATTGGTTCCAGCCAATATTTGCATTCCCCATCGCCCGTATCCACATGGATGTGTGGCGGCTCCATTCCTTCATCGGAATAAAAATGGAAGCGCCAATTCAGCAGACGTAGAACGGTAGGCATATCCGGTACGGTGGTGGCAAAGTGCGTGTGATTCTACACCAAAGATTTTTGTGGATGGGGGCGGGTGTAACCAATGAAATGCTTGGTTTCTTTGTTATCAAACTTGTTGTGTTGGTAATTTCTGGAGTGCTGTTTCATTGGTTGCGTTCAGTCATCAATCATTTCCACCAAAAGAAAATCGGTGCTGAACATCTAACATTCATAAAAACAACATGGGCTCTGTGAACTAAAGCGGCATCGCAACTATTTTTGTGTGAACAACTCATCCAGTGGATTCTTCTCCGCAGGTGCACTGGCTGAAACTTTCTTCGCGGTGAATTCCTCTTCGATGTTATCGCGATAGAAGCTCCACGCCGCACCGGAACTGCTGAGCCTGCGCCATATATCTTCGCCCACGCCGCTGTAATGTAGTGTGTCGCCCGTGTCGAGTTTGACTTGCAGGATGCGCGCTCTCGCGTCGTAGCCGATGGCGCGTAGCTTGCCGAAGTTGACGGGTTTCATTTCCATAGCATTAGCGAATGGAAATGACCACGATCTCTCGCGACACTGAAAGCGAATGCATTGAAGTGTTCATAGATTTCCCTCGATGAACTGGTCGGGTGGCAGGCGCTGCTTTCCGATGTTGCGCTTTATGCCACGGTCACCGTCTTATCCAGATACACATCCTGGATCGCGTTCAATAGCGCCACGCCTTCCGCCATCGGTTTTTGGAAGGCCTTGCGTCCCGAGATGAGTCCCATGCCGCCCGCACGTTTGTTGATGACGGCGGTGCGCACCGCCTGCTGCAGGTCGTTCTTGCCGGACTCCCCACCCGAATTGATCAGCCCCGCGCGTCCCATGTAGCAGTTCGCCACTTGATAGCGCACCAGATCAATGGGGTGGTCGGTGGTGAGTTCGCTGTACACCTTGGGGCTGGTCTTGCCGAACTTGATGGCGTTGTAGCCGCCGTTGTTCTCGGCCATCTTCTGTTTCACGATGTCGGCATTGATGGTCACGGCAAGGTGGTTGGCTTGCCCGGTGAGGTCGGCGGCCACGTGGTAATCCTTGTCCGCAGTCTTGAAAGCCGGGTTGCGCAGATAGGCCCACAGGATGGTCGCCATGCCCAGACTGTGCGCGTGTTCGAAGGCATCGGACACTTCCTGAATCTGGCGGCGCGAATGCTCGGAGCCGTAGAAGATGGTGGCCCCCACGGCTACCGCGCCCATGTCGAACGCTTGGTCTACGCTGGCGAATAGCGTCTGGTCGTAGATGTTGGGATAGGTGAGCATCTCGTTGTGGTTGATTTTCACGATGAAGGGGATCTTGTGCGCATAGCGGCGCGCGACCGAACCCAGCACACCGAGCGTGGAAGCCACCCCGTTGCAACCGCCCTCGATGGCGAGCTTGACGATGTTCTCCGGATCGAAATACATCGGGTTGGGCGCGAACGACGCGCCGCCGGAATGTTCCACGCCCTGATCCACCGGCAACAGGGAAAGGTAACCGCTGTTAGCCAAGCGGCCTTGGCCATACAAAGCTTGCAGGCTGCGCAACACGCCCGTCTTGCGGTCTTTCATCGCCACCACGCGATCCACGTAATCCGGCCCCGGCACATGCAGCGATTCTTTGGGGATGCCGACACAACGATGGTCCAACAAATGACCGGCTTCTTCGCCCAGCAATTGCACGATGTTCGTCATGACTTTTCTCCTTAGAATGAATGCCAAAACACAGGGACCATCTTACTCCTGCAACATTGAGATGTAACGCAGGGTTGGATGGGGGATGTTCGAGTTGATGGGTTAATGTGTGCGGCTGGGAAAGAAGGTCGAACCAGCCCCTGAGTTCAATTCGTCATTCACGTGAAAGCCATAAATGAAAAAGGCGACCACCCAGTCACCTTTTTCATGCTGCACCAGCTTTGAATTTAAGCCGCCATCGGCAAAAGAAGCTGGAAATACCCTTCAACGATACCGCGGACGGAGATATCCTCGTTCAGATCGTCCCAGCGCAGCGCCGTTCGCACGCAGTGTGACTTTCTTGAGTTGTTCATCACTCGCCTTGCTCAGCAATTTGAAGCGTGTGGCAGGGAAAACCGATCTGGCAACCAACCCTGTTAGTTCGTTAGTTCCGTGGACTGCACCCGATCATTCTAATCGCGGGATTCTGGATATTACAAAGGCCTCAAACTGCTCGACGGGCAGGGGTTTGCTGTAGTAGTAACCCTGCACCTCATCACAGCCCTGTTCCCGCAGGAATGCCAATTGTCCTTCTGTCTCCACGCCTTCCGCAATGGTTTTCAGGCCGAGGCTCTTTGCCATGCTGATGATGGCGCCGACGATGGCTTTGTCTTCCGGATCGGTGTTGATGTCGCGCACGAACGACTGGTCGATCTTGAGCTTGTACACTTTGAACTTCTTCAGATAGCTCAGGGATGAGTATCCGGTGCCAAAATCATCGACGGACATGCGTATGCCGCGATCATGCAGCTCGTTTATCATGGTGATGGCACTTTGCGGATCGTGCATTGCCACGCCTTCAGTCAGTTCCAGTTCCAGATATTCCGGCGGCAATCCCTCCTCGTTCATGATGCGGCTGACCATGTCGGGCAGGCCGGGTTGCCGGAACTGGATGGCTGACAGGTTCACGGCCATGATCAACGGCGAAATTCCTTTCTCCATCCAGGTTTTCGCTTGACGCACCGCTTGACGCAATACCCATTCGCCGATCTGGATGATCATCCCGCTGTCTTCTGCTACCGGGATGAATTCGGCAGGTGAGATCGTACCCAACTCCGGATGCTGCCAACGTAGCAAAGCCTCCGCGCCGATGACGGAACCCGCGTGCATGGATAGCTGCGGCTGATAAACCAGCTGCAATTGCTTGCGGTCCAAAGCATGGCGCAGGGCGTTCGCCAATTGCATCTTGCGGGCGGAACGTACCTGCATTTCTGCTGTAAAGAAGCGATAACCGTTTTGGCCTTCCTGCTTGGCGCGATACATGGCGGTATCGGCGTTTCTGGACAGGGATTCCATGTCCGTACCGTCTTCCGGATAGAGCGCGATACCGATCGAGGCTGTGATATTCAGTTCGTATTGCTCGACTTGGTAGGGTTTTGCGATGACATCCAGTAATTTATTTACGACTTGCGTTACTCCAGAGGCATCAACGCCGGGGAACATGGCGATGAATTCGTCGCCGCCCAAGCGTGACACCGTATCTTCTTCGCGCAGCGACGAACGCAGGCGTTTTGCCAACTGAATCAACAGGGCATCGCCGATGCTGTGGCCGAGGGTATCGTTGATGTCCTTGAAGCGGTCAAGATCGAGGAAAACCAGCGCGAGATGCTCGTTCCTGCGTTTTGCCAGTTCAAGGGCATATTTGATGTGGTCCTCTGCTTGGTGGCGGTTCGGTAAACCTGTGAGCGTATCGAAATTGGCAAGGTACTGGATACGGTCTTCGGCCAGCTTGCGCTCGGTGATGTCCTGTGTGGTACCGATGCCGAAAAGTGCGCGCCCCTGCGCACCCCCCCCCCCGACAATGCGATGTTCGATGTCATACTGGGAGCCGGCAACGGCCTTGTTCCAGGCATCGAGCACCCTATCCTTGTCATCGGGATGCAGGGTGGAGACGAAGACATCCCAATCCACCGCATGCTGCCGGGGAAAGCCGAAGATGCGATAGGCCTCATCCGAACACTCAAGGCGGTTGCTCGCGATATCTAGGTACCAGCTGCCGACCTCGGACACGGCTTGCGCGCGCTTGAGGTTGGCGTCGCTGCGTTGCAGGGCGGCTTTGGCCTGTTTGTGCTCGGTGATGTCCTCATAGACACCGAGTACACCGATTGCTTCGTTTCCTCCATTCCGCAGCGGCACCTTGGAGGTGCGCAGCCAGATGGTTCTGCCATCCGGCGTGGTCTGCGGCTCTTCGTAGGAAAGTTTGGGGATGCCCAGCTCCATGACCATCCGGTCATCCGTGCGATACAGGTCGGCCTGCTTCTTCCAGTCCAACTGATAATCGGTCTTGCCCACGATGTCTTCCGCATCGGTCAAGCCCGCATCTTTGGCGAAGGCGGGGTTGCATCCCAGATAACGCGAATTCCTGTCCTTCCAGAAGATGCGCATGGGTGCGGTATCGATGACGGTCTTGAGTAGATTTCTGGAATCGGCGAGTTGAGTCTTGATGTGAATGCGCTCGGTGACATCGCGCGACAGAACGATGAAGTGCGGGGAGTGCTCCGAGCCATCAGGCTTGCGCGCGACGGAAAGTTCGAACCAGGTATCGCCTTGCGGGAGTTGGAGCATGAATTGTGCGCCTGTGGACCAGCCTTTTTCATTTGCTTCCTGCAAGGCAGTCATCACTGTTTGTGCGGCACTGGCAGGCAAAACATCGTGTACCGTCCTGCCAAGGAATTCATCGGCCGGAGCGGCGAGCAACTCGGTGCGCGGCGAATGGAAGTCATGATAGCGTCCCTCGATATCCAGTTCGAACAGCAAATCGGGAATGGCATCGAGGGTGGCTTGCTGCTGGCTTTGTGCCGCACTCAGTTGTCGGTACGGGGTCTTGACTGTCGTGACGAAAATCGAGTGGTAGATGAACAGATAGGAAACCACCTTGTAGATGTGTCCCAGCAGGTTGTTGATA
Source organism: Gallionellaceae bacterium (assembly GCA_006218055.1). GTDB lineage: Bacteria > Pseudomonadota > Gammaproteobacteria > Burkholderiales > Gallionellaceae > Sideroxyarcus. The sequence goes on along the minus strand of VBWD01000023.1, from coordinate 29,761 downwards.
TCGGTGACATCGGTGTAGAGCGTAAAGAAAAATTCACTCATGGCCATCGTGCAAGCCGCACCGAACAGCGCGACCACATTGATCGATTGCGGTTTGCGCATGCGGTGCCAGAATACCGAAGCTGCCGCCAGATTGAGGGCGATGATGACGTACTCGCTGTTGATCTTGAAAGCGGTGAGTCCCTGGCCGGGGATGAAAGTGTGCGGCAATAAGTCATTGTGGAACAGGAACAACCAATGTGCAGCGATGCTTGCGGCGATCACTGCCGCAAGCAGAACATAGCGGGTCGCGGCAGAGGTGAACGGTCGCCACGGAACGATCGCGATTACCAGCATCGCTACTGCGGCCAGCGCGCGTGCGACCAGCCAGAAGTTGATCGACTTCTCGGGGCTGCTAGGCGTCACATAATCCGGCATGCCATTGAAGGAAAGCACATGCGAAAAATCGAGGAGAGCCACGCCGAGGAATATGCAACTGAGCAGCACGATGTTGCCGGGCAACTTGTCGCTGTAAGCGTTCCAGCCCACCGCGAACACCAGTGCGGCGATCACGATGGAGATCGTTTCAAGCAGCGTATGCAGTGGCAGATAGCCCGCGATGCCGTTAGCCCCGGGCAGAGCTGGCAGTATCCATGCTAGAGCCACGCCAAGCGCCAGCAACACAACGGTAAATCCAGTGCGGTGCATTGAGTGACGGTGGCTGGGATGCAGCCAGAACAGCCCTTCTTTATCAGACACGTGAGAGTTCATGTTGGTGTTTCCCTTTTGCTGTATGGCAGGATCAAACAATTAAACGGCTTCGCAATTATTTCTGACCAAACAATTCATCCAGCGGCTTCTTCCCCGCAGGCGCACTTCCTGAAACTCTCTTCGCTGTGAATCCCTCTTCGATGTTGTCGCAATAATAAAAGCTCCATGCCGCACCGGAGGTGCTGAGTCTGCGCCACAGGTCATCGCCGACGCCGCTGTGTTGCAGCATGTTGCCGTTGTCGAGTTGCACTTGCAGGATGCGCGCGCGTCGTAGCCGATGGTGCGCAGTTTGCCGGAGTTGATCTTTTTCATTTCCATGGGGTCAATCAGGCAAGCCGCGATGATGCGTGGTTGCGGATGGAGTATTCGTTGATGTGTGTTGCATGATTCCCCTTTGTCGATCAAGTGTTGCTGGCGTGTCTGCCCGTCGTTGCGGGTTTTGCTATTTGCGCCAGACTCCTATTCCGTGGATTCCGATGTGTGCCTCGTCCGTGCGTGCGGTGCGATGTGCGTATGGCTGAATTGCAAGGTGGACGAACTTTAGGTGAGCGGGGTATGTGATGTCAATAACGAGAGTAGGATTGGACATTGGGTGATGCTAGGTAAGCTGAGCGCCTAGTCTTGATAGCACTTCGACAAGATCAGGGCGAGCGAGTTAAATCTAAATCTTTGGAAGGGAAAGATGAAAAAAGAATTTTGGTTGGAGCGTTGGGAGCGGGCAGAGATCGGTTTTCACCAGAACGAGATCAATCCGTATTTGCTTCGATTCGGGCAGAAGCTATCTGTCTCTCCCGGTGGCGAGGTGTTTGTGCCCTTGTGCGGCAAGAGTCTGGATATGGTGTGGCTGCGCCAGCAGGGGGGCACGGTGCTGGGGGTGGAGCTGAGCGCCATCGCGGTGCAGGATTTCTTCAAGGAGAACGGGCAATCACCGACGCATTCGGACAGCGGGAAGTTCGAGTGCTGTGAGGCGGATGGTATTCGTATCCTGTGCGGAGACTTTTTCGACTTGGGCAAGGAAGATGTGGCGAATGTCAGCGCGGTGTACGACCGTGCATCCTTGGTGGCGCTGCCACCGGAGATGCGTGAACGTTACGCGCGCCACTTGGCGGAAATCTTGCCGCCCGCGACGAAGATCCTCTTGGTCACCTTCGATTATCCGCAAGCAGAGATGCAGGGGCCGCCGTTCGCGGTGTCGGTGAATGAGGTCGAGGCTCTCTATGGTAAGTACGCCGAGATACGCCTGTTGGCGCAAGAGGATGTGCTGGCACAGAACCCGCGTTTCCGGGAGCGCGGCATGAGCCGGATGCAGGAGAATGTTTTTTTGTTGACGTTGCGCTAGGGGGAAAGTCAAACCGAATAAATGGGTTGGGCTAGTGGTGAGCCCTTCGATAAACTCAGGGAGGCCTTGCGAACCCCAGATTATTTTTGGGGGGGTGAGGCTGGGGTTCGTACCTCACCGCCAGCCTACGACTCTAACCCCATCTGAATATGTGTAGGTGTCAGAAACAATATATGCCGATGTAATGGGTCGTTTCCTGTTGCTCATTCTTGATGGCGGTGATGGTCAGCCAAAATGGATGGAGGATGCGCCCCTCTTTGGTCTTGCTGCGTATCTCGCCGCTCCATGTTCCAGTCTGTATTAATTTTTTCCAGAGTTGTTCGTAGAACTTCTGATCATGCATGCCTGATTTGAAGATACGGGGATTCTGTCCGACGATCTCTTCCATGCTGTAGCCCAGCTTGTCCAAGAATTTCTTGTTGGCGCGGATGATGTTGGCATTGGCATCAGTGATGATGGTGGGGTCTTTGATCTCGAAAGCGACGGCGGCGATGCGCAGATCATCCTCGATCCGTTTGCGCTCTTCGATGTTTTGGATGAGCGGACGGAAGATAAGGTAGTAGAAGATGGGGGACAGTAGCAGGGAAAGTATGGCGGCATCCAACAGGGCGCCCATGGTTTTTGTGGTGGTGGGCATCCAATGCATGATGTTCATCACGAAGGCTTCGATGAAGAATACTGAACCGATCAAAATGATCAGTAATCTTTTCACCGACTGATGGTTTTCTTTAGGTTGTTTTTTTTGTGGAGCTATTGAGGGATTTGGCATGATGGTCTCTTTTACTTTTAGAGTTCAATGCTGACTACCTAATCACTATTCTTGCGGCAGTAGTGCAAGTTGGGCTAACTGTAGGGGAGTGTGGCAGTTGGTGTCAATCTCCTCTTGTTGCTTGGGGTTGAGATGGTTTGTTGTCCTGTTAGACTTTACAAAATTTCATCCGGGGATTCATTATGGAAACCATTCCTGCATCAGTCACAGAATTCAAACGACGCAAACGCACGTTCTACCTGCGCGGTATCTTGCCCGTGGTGGTGCTGATCCTGTTCGGGTGCGTGGTGATGTGGCAGGGTTTGCCTGACGACAAACCCATCGTGCTTGCCGCGAATCTGCTGATCTTCATCGCGGGTGCTTGGTATGTGATATCGGCCAAGCGCTATTACCGTTGCCCCGTGTGTGAGAAGGTGGTGGTGCCCACCAAGGCGGATGGCAGGCCGAGCGACATCAGCTTCGGTATCGATTACTCGCCAGAGGAGTGTCCGTATTGCAAGGTCAAACTGCGTTAGTTTTTATGTTGCGTCATCCCCGCGAAGGCGGGGATCCAGTGGCATGATGAAACTGGGTTCCCGCCTACGCGGGAATGACGGGTTTCAAAGTTTCTCCCCTGTTAAATTTACGCATCGATCTCAAGGAGAAAAAAGTATGAAGTTCGTTTTCGCAATCTGTCTGTTTCTCTCCGCTTCATTCGCATGGGCGGCGGAGCCTCATCCCTCAATGCAATCAGAATCTGCCGTGCTCGAAGGTAAGGTCATAGAGGTGCTGAATGTGGAGGGCTTCACCTATCTGCGTCTCGATACTCGGCAAGGCAAGGTATGGGCGGCGGTGATCAAGGGTGAGGTCAAGACGGGGGATGCAGTCACGCTAGACAATGTGAGCGTGATGAATAACTTCGAGAGCAAGTCGCTGAAGCGGACGTTCGATCAGATATTGTTTGGTAACTTGGTGGCGACGAATCGCGGTGCGGCTAAGCCATCTGCTCTGGGTTCTTCTTTCAACACGACACCGCCCCGTATGTCCGCGCCAAAACTAGATGTCATCAGTGATGCTCCCACCACAAAGGCTGCGGGCGCAAACGCCAAGACGGTGGTGGTGCGCGGCAAGGTGGTGAAGTACAACGCAGATATCATGGGGAAGAACTGGGTGCATCTACAGGATGGTTCAGGCTCGGAAGCAGGCGGCACTAACGATATCCTCGTAACGACCACCAGCGAGACTCGTGTGGGCGCGGTGGTGACGGTAACAGGTGTGGTGCATATCGATAAAGATTTCGGTGCGGGCTACGCTTACAAAGTGCTGATCGAAGAGGCGAAGTTGCAGTAAGGCGTTGCGAAGAATGTGAAAAAGGCGACCACGATGTCGCCTTTTTTATTGGGCTGCGAATTAGTTCCCTCTCCTTTTGGGAGAGGGTTAGGGTGAGGGAGGACTTGTTTGAATAGATACCCTCACCCCACCTCTACCTAGGGGTGAGGGGGCAGACTCCCTAGTAGAGCAACTCTACCCAACGCCCAGCAGCGACCAACTCTTGGCGCTTCTCACTCCATGCTTCTGGTGAACCTGCGATGCTGCTCATCGCTTTGTCGATCTGCGCTTGCATCTTGGTCAAGCCGGCCACGTAGATGCGGCTGTTCGGGCTGTTCACCATCCCCCACACTTCGGCGGCGTTCTGTTCCAGCGTTTTATCCATGGCCACGGGTTCGTTGAATGCGGGACGCGGGCTGACGGTTTGGAAGGCTTTGAAAGTGGGCTGGTCGTAGTACAGGGCGAGGTCGTTGTTGGCATCGTTCATATAGAGCATCTCCAACCCTGAACGCGCGCCGTGGAACAGGCGCACCTTGCCTTGCCAGCTTCCGTGCTTTTCGTAGATGGAGCGGATCAAGCTTCTGAACGGGGCGATGCCCGTTCCCATGCCGATCATCAGCAGATTGGTGTACGGGTCGGTCGGTATGGCGAAGGGGTAGCTGACCGGGCCGGAGAATTCGACGACGCTTTGCGGTTTGAGGTCGCACAGGTAATTGGAGGCGACACCGCCGTATTCCTCGCCATTCACATCATCCACAAAGAAGCAGCGACGCACACACAGTGCGAACTCGGTGCCGGCGGTGGTGTAGTCATGGTCTGCCAAGGAGTAGAGCCGGGGGTGATAGCGGTTGCCGTATTCGCCGGGAGCCAAGACGCGGATGCAGCTACCGGGCTTGGCGTCGAAGTCGGGGTCGTTGGTGCGGAACACCAGTTGCCACACTTCCTCGCGCGATGCTTCGGGGGTGATGCGTGTTGAGCTGAGCAGTTGCGCTTGGTGGATTTGCGCGCTATCTGATGCTGAGGTGACTGACTTTCCCATGATTCTTCCTTGTATGTCCGAGCACTAATTCCATCTCTTTGCTTCGCCGGCTTTGTACATCTCTTCGAGTTTGGCTTTCGCACCTTCGAACTTCTGCTCGGCGGCTTTCTTGTACCACTCCACGGCCTTGTTGGCATCGCGCTCTGTGCCGAGACCTTTGCGATGCATGCTGGCTACCGTGTATTGCGCACCCGCATCACCCGCGGTGGCGGCTTTGGTGTACCAGTCGAGTGCCAATGCATAGTCGGGTTTGAAGGCGATGCCATCGCTATACAGCTTGCCGAGCGCGAGATAGGCATCGAGGTTTCCTTTCTCGGCTGCGAATATGTACCACGTCAACGCCACGTCGTCGCTCTGGGGTACACCAGAGCCTTTTGTATAGGCTGCGCCCAGGTTATACATCGCCCAAGCATCGCCCTTGTTCGCCAGATGACGATAGAGCTCGAGCTTTTGCGGGCAGGTGGATTGGATGAAGCGCGCTTGTGTCTCGTCGTATTGTCTGTCCACTTTCTCGGCGATGAGTTTGTAGCTGACACGCCATTCGCCTTCTTTGTATTTGTCCAACACCATCAGTGCGGCATAACTTGATTCGCATTTGCGCAGGGTGTCGCTCTTCGATTCTGCGGCAGCGGCATCGCGCGTGTGTTTGTGCGCGGTGTCCATGGCGGTGATGGCGCAGTTGGATTCGTTGTAGAGCGCGATCTTGGGGTCGAGCTTGGGTGGTGTCTTGGGATCGCAGGATGAGGCTTGAGCAGATAGTGCGACCACTGACAAAACGGCGAAGGCGAGCTGAATGATGCGGTTCATGTGTGGATCCTCTGGCTTTGTTTTCCAATGGTGTAAGGCACTCTAGGGGAGTCAGGCTGTCGATGTCAATGTGGCCGCGCGCAGGGTCACTGAAATGGGAAGGATAGGCCGAATCCCCATGTCTCATGCTTGTGGTTGTAGTCGATGAGGCTCTCGCCGTAACCGCTGAAATATTGCAGATGGATATTGGTGTTGTGTTCGCCCGGCGAGGCTAGGGTGAGCAGACGCCATGCGGTCCACGGTGCGGCGAGGTCGAGTTGTACCGAGCGGGTTTTGAGCAAGAGCGTGGCTTCCCAATTATTGTCTTGTGAGTAGCGCAGTTCGAGGTCTCCACGTCCCAGATAGTGGGTGATGTCGGGGTTGTCATCAGAGGCGATGTCTTCAGGGATTCTTTTCCAGCCACGGAGTAAGACGATGAATTTTCTGTCGCCCGCGTAATTCTTCTCTATTCCCGTTTGCACGTAGATGCGGTTCCAGCTGCGTGATCGCGGGCTGGTTTGTCCGTTTGATTGATGCACGATGCCGACATTGAAGATGCCTGGATTGAATTCGGAATGGCCGAACAGTTCATCCGGGTGAAGGGAGTAGATGAGCTCAGGCTCGTAGTTATTTTCACGGAAAGGTCGTGAATGTGCTTCGTCGTACACCTGCCAGAAAGACAGCAGCGTATAGCCCACCCACAATGAGCCTAGGCGATCGAAATCGGCGAGGTCGTGTTTCATGCTCAGTTGAACTTTCATGTCACGCAGGTCTTGTGGTTGTGGGGTCAGCACTTGGTTCTGCGGATTAGGGCTGGTGGGAGTGGGATTGGTCTGTGAAGATTTTGCGTACAGCAATGCGTAGTTGAGTTTGTGAGTTACCAACGTGGCATTGCTGGGTGCCCACTCTTGTTCAAGGCCTGTTGCGCGCATGGATAGGATCGGTTTGCTGATCTTATTTTCGGAAGCTTTGTCTGACGCGACCTTGCGGTAGCAATCGAGTTCTTTTTCGACAGTGGCTCGATCCTGCATATCCACACAGTTCTGCCATTCGGCATGGGCAGGGGTAAGCGGAAGCGCTAGGGTGAGTAGCGTCGTGAGGGTGAATCTCTTCATCGTTGTTTTCCTGGAATCATCCCCTGCATATTACTGGTTCATCTGCGGGTCTGCACGCTACGCAGTCGGCGCTGAGAGCGGATGGGCAGGTATAATGCGCGTCTTCGTTCAACTTCGTTTTTGGAGTCATTTTGTTCAAGCTCATTGGTATCGCGGCGGGTTATTACTTCCTTGGTTGGTGGGGAGTGCTCTTTGGTTTCATATTGGGAGCGTTCATCGATCGCGTCCGTGCCTATGGTCAAGGGGCGTTCAACCCTTTGCATAACGCCATTCGGCAAGCGGTGTTCCTGGAGACGACATTCATCCTGATGGGCAGGCTGGCCAAGGCGGACGGGCGCGTATCGGAAGAAGAGATCGCCCATGCCGAGGAGTTCATGACCAAGTTGGGCATGACCAGCGACCATAAGAAGACGGCGATCACATGGTTCAAACGCGGTGCCGATCCGGAGTACGACATCGAGAAGTCCTACACGAAGTTCCTGAACTATTGCGGCCACACCAAGAATCTGAAGGAAGTGTTGCTGGTCTATCTGATCGTGATGGCTCTGGCGGACGGGCACTTCCATCCCGAAGAAGAGAAGCTGTTGGCTGATATGGCAGCCCGCCTGGGCTTCGGACCGAACGCATTCAAACATCTGATGGACATGGTGTTGAATCAATCCCACTTTGCAGGCGGCAAGGTCGCCACGGCAGAGTCGTTGGATGATGCGTACAAGGCGCTGGGTGTGACCAAAGAAAGCACCGATGCCGAGATCAAGCGCGCGTATCGCAAACTGATGAGTCAATACCATCCCGATAAGTTGATGGGGCAGGGCGTACCGGAAGACATGATCAAGATGGCGACCGAGCAGGCGAAGGATATCCAGCTGGCTTACGATTTGATCAAGAAGACGCGGAATCTTTAGAGTCAAAATAACGACGATGCATCCACGAAAGCCACGAAAGAACAATCGGGCACACCAAATTGTCGATTACTATCATTGAAATATCTGCTTAGGCTCGACTTCCAGTTGGCGTAATCAGCGTTCCAATTTCTTGCCGCTCTTGAGCAGTGCCGCGAAATCATCTGCGGGTACTGCTTTGCTGAACAAGAATCCCTGCAACTCGTCGCATCCTCGGGTGCTCAGATAGGCGAGTTGCTCTCTAGTCTCTACCCCTTCGCCGATCACTCTTAGCTTCATGCGTTGCGCCAAGCCGATGATGGAGTCGACGATCATTGCGTCTTCAGAACGTATGGTGACACCTTGCACGAACGACTGGTCTATCTTCAGGCTGTCGATAGGGAAACGTCTCAAGTAGCCGAAGTTGGAATAACCCGTACCGAAGTCGTCCAGCGACAGTTTCACGCCCACCTTCTTCAGCTTGCCCATCGTGGCGATGGCGCGGTCAGGTTCGTGCATCAGCATGCTCTCGGTCAGCTCCAGCTCTAGGCACTGTGGCGGTATCTTGAATTTATCCAGAGCGGCGGCGACCAGTTTGTCCAGATATCCGCTGCGAAACTGTCGTGAGGAGACATTCACTGCCACACACACCGCTGGCAAGCCAGCATCGAGCCATAAGCGCATCTGTGCGCAGGTCTGCTCGAGCACCCAATTGCCGATGGTGAGAATGACACCGGACTTCTCAGCAAGTGGAATGAATTGGCTTGGGGTAATCCATACGCCTTCTGGATTTTGCCAACGAGCCAAGGCTTCTGCACCGCAGATGATGCCTGTACGGAGATCCACCTTGGGTTGGAAGTGGATCAACAGCTCGTTATGCAAGACAGCACGGCGCAGATCATTCTCCATCTCCAGCTTATTGCGCGCATCGGCGTTCAGCTCTGAGGTATAGAAAGAGAATTGATTGCGTCCGCTCTCTTTTGCGAGATACATCGCCGCATCTGCATTCTTGGTGAGGTCGGCGACGGTCTTGCCGTCGCCTGGGAAAAGGCTGATGCCGATGCTGCCGCCGATGAATACTTCCACGCCGTTGGATAGATTGAATGGCTCACTCAAGGCATTGATGATATCGCGCGCGATGATGGCGGCATCTTGTTTTTCTTGCAGGGGTGAAGCGATGAGGATGAATTCGTCTCCGCCCAATCTGCCTAGGGTATCGCCTTCACGCAGACGTTCGTTTAGGCGCAGTGCGACCGCCACCAGCAACTCGTCACCTACCAGATGGCCGAAGCTGTCATTCACCTGTTTGAAGCGGTCTAGGTCGATGAACAAAACGCTGAGTTGTTGGTTGTGTCGATGTGCTTGTTCTAGCTCCTGCTCCAAACGCGACTCGGCTAACGAACGATTAGGTAGTTTGGTGAGCGGATCATGGTGCGCCATGAACTGGTGAATACGCCGATATAGCGGATGGGCCTGCCTTGCTCGTCATTGATGGCACTGATGGTGAGCAGTTGCGGGTACACCTCTCCGCTCTTGCGGCGATCCCATATCTCGCCCTGCCAATACCCCCCCTCTTTCAAGCCACACCACATCTGCTCATAGAACGGTTTGTCATGGCGTCCCGAATTCAGGATGCTCGGATTCCTGCCGATGGTTTCCTCTGGGGGGAAGCCGGTGATCTTGGTGTAGGCCGCATTGACGGCGATGACATTGGGAATCGTGTCGGTGATCATCACGCCTTCATGGGTGTTCTGCATGACGGCGGCGGCTTCCTGCAATTTCTCCTCTATCTCTTTGCGCTTGGTGATGTCTCGCGTTACGACGATAAAAGCGGGACGGTCGAAATATTTTCCGAGTGTAAGGGAGACCTCCCGCACGGATCGCTCACCGCGTTTATTTACAAATCCGTACTCGAAGAACTGAGGTGTCCCGGCAGCTGCGGCCGAGAATATGGGCGGTAGACAAGATTGGTAAGACGCATCGGGGTCGAAAAGGAATTCTGGGGTGCGGCCTATCAGTTCATGGCGTTCATATCCATAGGCTCTTTCCGCCGCAATATTGACATCCAGAAAACGCCGCTGATCATTGAGGATGCAGATGGTCTCGTTCGTGCTGTTCAGAATGCTGCGGTAGGTCTTTTCGGAAGCGACGATCTGTTCTTCGCTCTTTTTTCGCTCGGTGATGTCGCGTGCCACGGCGATCAGAGCATCACTTCCAAAATAACTCCCTCTGGTGAGCATGACTTCCTTCGGGAATACCTCCCCATTCTTGCGTATCCCCCAGAATTCGACGATTTGAGATATGCCGGTAAATCCCTTCTGAATGGCCTTATCCAAGGCCGCCAAATCATTCCTGCCGGGCGCCGAGAGGAACTCGGGCGTCTTGCCGATGAGTTCGTCGCGGGTATAGCCGTACATCTTTTCGGCAGTCTCGTTCACGTCCAGGAAACGCCCTTGCTTGTCTTGCACGTAGATGGCGTCACCGACGCTGTTGAGCAGTCCGCGATAGGTCTGTTCGGAAAGTCGCAGATCATCCTCGGCACGTTTGCGCAGAGTGATGTCCTGTTTGACCGCGATGAAGTGGGTGATGACCTTGTCTTCTGCATGCACTGGGGTGATGGTCATCTCTTCGGTGTAGAGGGTCCCATCCTTGCGCTTGTTGACCACTTCGCCACGCCAGACCTGCCCGCTCAAGATGGTGCTCCACAGCACCTCGTAGAATTCGCGCGGTTGTACGCCTGATCTCACCAAATCTTTCGGGTGTTTGCCGAGCGCTTCTTCGACTGCGTATCCGGTCATCTCTGAAAATGCGGGATTGGCCCACTGGATCACGGCGTCATTGTTGGTGATGACGATGGCGTTGGCAGTGGAATTGAGCGCGGTGTCCTGAAGCCGCAACTGCGACTCAGCCTGTTTGCGCTCGGTCAGGTCGCGCGCGACGGCGACGATATAACGCTCGTTGTCTTTTTGGATGAGGGATGCATTCACTTCGACTGGAAATACGCTACCGTCACGGCGACGATGTTGCGTCTCTACCAAACGCCGGCCCTCGTGGTCGAATAGGGCAACTTCGGTTTCCCATTGCTTGCCAGGTGAGATTGAGGTGGCGATATCGAATATCGTCATACGCAACAATTCGCCGCGTGTGTAACCGAGGCTGCGACAAGCCTGGTCGTTGCAGTCGATGATGATGCCGGTCTTTTCTTGCGAGACGAAGATCGCATCATTCACTTGCTCCATCAGGCTGTGATAGAGCAGTTGCTGGCGCGTCTGTTTGACCTGCTTCTGCGCATGGTGCAGGTCTTTACGCTGACGCTCCAAGGTCTCGTGCAGGAACTCGATGTAACGTCCCTGCATGTTCTTCACGATATCGTGGCGGGTGACTAGGCCTTTAAGAATTTCTCCCTCGACCACGACCAAGCGACGGATGCTTGAGGTCTCCATCAGCGCCATCGCTTGTTGTAATGGATATTGTGCATCGATCGTCTGCACCGGTGACTTCATCACGCGTGTGATTTGGACACGTGTCGGATCAGAGATGGTGCGAGCCAGGGAGACGGTGTCGCGTTCAGTGAGTATGCCAATGGGTTTTTGATCGCGCGTGACGATGACGCAACTGATCTTGTGTCTTGACATCAGGTCGACGGCATCGGCGAGAGTGGCGTCCTCTTTGAGTGTGACGAGGTCGCTTGTCATCGCAGAGCTGACTGTCTTCAATTCAACCAGATATTCCATGCCCATGTGGTGCATGAAATCGGCCTCGCTCACGATGCCGACCAATTTCTTTTCGTTATCGATAATGGTGAGATGACGATAGCCTTTGCCGGACATGAGTTGGTAGGCATCACGGAAGTCCATGTCCGCCGGGGCGGTGAGCGGTGGTGCACTCATCACGTCCGCCATTCGGAGCTCTGCCACGACTTTGCGCTCGGCCATCAAACTGATGGCATCTTGTTCTGTGAATATGCCCACGGGTTTATGTTCGGCATCGACGGCTACAACACAGCTGATGCGCAGCGATTCCATGCTAGCCAGAACATCGGGCAGGCTGGCACTCGGCGTGACGGTGAACACCGAGGGGGAAAGGACGGAGTGAAGAGTCAGTTTATGCATATCAGCTTTGTGCCCAGCTGTTGTCGCAGGCATTGTAGCTAATGGGGTGTTGGGTGCCTTGATTTAAATCAAATACAGCATGGCCATTCAAATAAAAAAGGACATCTTCGGATGTCCTTTTTTAGTCTTGCTGTGATGAGGATCACTCCACCTTGGCTTTTTCGCGCAACTCAGTGATAGCTTTCTGGATGGCCTCTTGTTGTTTGCGTTTTTCCAGTTGCGGACGCACTTCTTCGAAAGTAGGCACCTTCAGCTCACGTGTGTCTTCCAAACGGATGACGTGCCAGCCGTATTGGGTTTGTACTGGTGCGCTGACTTGGCCTTTGGCCAAGGTCAAGATGGCTTCGCCGAAAGGTTGCACGAAGTTGGTTGGTACAGTCCAGCCTAGATCACCCCCATTGTCTTTAGAGCCGGGGTCTTTGGATTTTTCCTTGGCGACTTTGGCGAACTTCTCTTTCTTCACGCGTTTAGCGATCGCTTTGGCTTCGTCTTCCGTGGCGACCAGAACATGGGATACCTTGTATTCTTTGCTACCGACACGCGCCTTCAAAGCTTCATAGTCTTGCTTCAAAGAGTCTTCGCTGATCGGGTGGTTCTTGGCATAGTCCTGCACGAAAGCGCCAGCCAGAACGGATTGTTTCGCCAATTCGAGTTGCTGAGCGGTTTCACCTTGTTTGTCCAAGCCAGCCTTTACAGCGGCTTGCGAGATGATCTCCAGATTGACGAGGTCTTCACGGATCGCTTTGCGCATCTCGGGTGTGTCCGGCTGTCCGCCTTGAGTAGTCGCCACTTTGACACGCAGGTCGACACGGGATTGCGGGATGGATACGCCATTCACCAGTGCGGCAGATTTATCTGTGGCTGGTTTTTCATCGGCAGCGTGTGCGCCTGCGGCGAAGGCCAGCAAAGCGGACATCAGGGCGAGTTTGGAAAATTTCAGCATGTTTCTTTCCTTCTTTCAGAGTTTGATTGGGGGGGATTCATTACCCGGCGCGCAATATAGCACGCCTAGGTTTTAGGCTGGAAAGACCTTCTTGTAGGGACGTACAGCGACCTGTGCATAGACACCTGCGGCAACGTAGGGGTCAGCATCTGCCCAGGTTTGTGCTACTTCGAGCGAAGCGAACTCTGCCACGATGAGACTGCCGCTAAAACCTGCCGCACCGGGGTCGATGGCATCGACCGCAGGGAAGGGGCCTGCCAGAACCAAGTGTCCTTCATCTTGCAGCTTTTGTAGGCGAGCGAGATGGGCAGGGCGCGCGCCTTTGCGTTTCTCTGCGCTGTTAGGTACGTCGTTGCCAAAGATCGCGTACAACATCATTGACCTTCTTTCTTGTCTTCTTCAACGACGTATTTGGACAGCATCGACGCTTGTACCAAGATGAATACGATCATCATCGCGGTGGCGCCGAACAATTTGAAGTTGACCCACGCATCGGTGGTGTAGTTGAACGCGACATATAAGTTGACGATGCCGAGCACTGCGAAGAATGCGCTCCATGACAGATTGAGGTAGTGCCATACCGGATCGGGCAGTGTCATCTTCTCTTGTAACAGCGCACGCATCAGATTTTTTTTGAAGAAGATGGGTGAGAGCAAGAGTGCGGCAGAGAAGAACCAATACAGCACGGTCGGTTTCCACTTGATGAAGGTCTCGTCATGCAGCAACAGGGTCGCCCCACCAAACACGGTGATGATGCCCAAGCTCACCCACAACATGGTGTCCACTTTGCCGTGACGATATTTCACCCAAGCGACTTGAACGAAGGTGGCGACGATGGCGGTCGCGGTCGCAGCGAACACGCCATAGGCTTTGAAGACGGCGAAGAACAGGATGACGGGGAAGAGGTCGAACAGCAGTTTCATGTTTTATTTTCTATCGAGTGCGAGTGCGGTGGAGTTGATGCAATAGCGCATGCCGGTGGGTTCGGGGCCATCTTCGAATACATGACCTAGATGGGCTTCGCAGTGGGAACATACGACTTCAATACGATCCATGCCGAGCGGATCTTCGTCGCGATATTCCACCGCCCCCTTATCGACAGGCTCCCAGAAACTGGGCCAGCCGGTGCCCGATTCGTACTTTGTTTCAGAATCAAACAGGGGCATGCCGCAGCACACGCAGCGATACACGCCAAAGTCGTGGCAATCCCAGTATTCCCCCGTGAAGGCGGGTTCTGTACCGTGTTCACGACACACGGAAAATTGTTCTGGCGTGAGTTCTTCACGCCATTCGTCGTCGGTCTTGTCGAGAGGTTCTGTCATAGCACCTCGGCGGCATGATCCGCCAGACGTGAACGCTCGCCGCGTTGCAAGGTGACGTGACCGCTGTGTGGCCAGCCTTTGAATCTATCCACCACATAGGTCAGACCCGAGCTACCTTCCGTGAGGTAAGGCGTGTCGATCTGCGCGATGTTACCCATACACACCACCTTGGTGCCTGGGCCCGCGCGGGTGATGAGGGTCTTCATCTGCTTGGGCGTCAAATTCTGTGCTTCATCGATGATGAGGTACTTGTTGAGGAAAGTGCGGCCGCGCATGAAGTTGAGCGACTTGATCTTGATGCGTGAACGGATAAGGTCACGCGTGGCAGCACGTCCCCATTCGCCGCCTTCTTCATTGGTTTGATTCAGCACGTCGAGGTTGTCGTCCAATGCGCCCATCCATGGCGACATCTTCTCTTCTTCTGTGCCGGGCAAGAAACCGATATCTTCACCGACCGGAACGGTGACACGGGTCATGATGATCTCGGAATACAGTTTGTGTTCCAAGGTCTGCATCAAGCCTGCTGCCAGCGTGAGCAAAGTCTTACCTGTACCGGCTTGCCCCAACAAAGTGACGAAGTCGATCTCTGGATTCATCAGCAGATTGAGTACGAAGTTCTGCTCACGGTTACGCGCAGTGATACCCCAGATGGCGTTCTTGGTGTGGGTGTAATCAGTGAGCGTGCGTAGCGTCGCCGCAGAGTCGTCCTGAGTGGCGACCACGGCATAGAACGGTTTCTCTACGCCTTCATCTTGATAGACGAACTCGTTCACCAACAGATCGCGGCAGGTCGGCCCTTTGATGTTGTAGAAGGTGTGACCTTCGACTACGCCGGACACCATGTCCTTGCCGTTCTTCTCCCAGAAATCGGGATGCAGTTCCAGCATGCCGGAGTAGAGCAGGTCGGTGTCTTCCAGCACCTTGTCGTTGAAGTAGTCCTGTGCCGACAAGCCCAAGGCACGCGCTTTGATGCGCATGTTGATGTCTTTGCTGACCAGTGCGACTTCGCGTTTGGAATGCAAAGCGTGCAGATGGCTGACCACGCCCAAGATGGCGTTGTCGGCTTTTCCATTGGCCAAAGTGTCGGGCACCGGCGTGCGGATGAACTCCGTCTGCAGATACAAACGGCCTGTAGCATTCTTGTTACCCAAGGCATCCAGTGGCACGCCATCGTCGATGTTGTCTTGAGTGTCGTTGACTAAGTTATCGAGAAAGCGGCTGGCCTGACGTGCGTTACGCGCGACTTCGGTCATGCCTTTCTTGTTGTTGTCCAACTCTTCTAATACGAACATGGGCAGATAGACATCGTGCTCCTCGAAGCGGAACAAGCTGGTCGGATCGTGCATCAGCACATTGGTATCCAATACGAACAGCTTGGTGTCTTTGTTTGGTGCTACTTTGCGTGCGTTCATGGCTTCCCTTTAAAAAGTTTGCACAAAGGCGAGAACTTCTTGCGCGTGACCATCCGCCTTGAGGCCACGCCATTCTTTGCTGATGACACCTTTCTTGTCGAGCACGAAAGTGCTGCGCTCGATACCACGCACTTGCTTACCGTACATCATCTTTTGCTTCATCACCCCGAACAGATTGCATACCGTCTCATCCGCATCCGAGAGCAGTGCGAAAGGCAGGGTGAACTTGGATTTGAAACCTTCGTGCGATTTGATGCTGTCGCGTGAAAGACCAACGACCTCGCAACCTACTTTTTGGAATTCCGGATACAGGTCGCGGAACTGCTGGACTTCGGTGGTACACCCCGGTGTGTTGTCTTTGGGGTAGAAGAAGATCACCAAGGCTTTGTTGCGGATGGGGTGAAGCGTGAAATCGACTCCGCCAGTGGCGGGGAGGGTGAAATCGGCGACTGCTTTATTTGACATTAAGGACTCCGGTGATGTGCCTGCATTGTTGTCAAATTCCACTGAATAGGCAAGCGCAGACAAGTATCTTTTTCTGTGCTACGTTGCCCACCCCTGATTGTTTGAGAAATTTTGATGCTGGATGTCGATTTCATGCGCGAGGCGCTCAAGCTTGCCGAGCAAGCGGCACTCGCTGGCGAGGTGCCAGTGGGTGCGGTGGTGGTGAAGGATGGTGAGATCGTCGGTCGCGGTTTCAATGCGCCCATCTCGCGTCACGATCCCTCCGCCCACGCCGAGATCGCCGCACTGCGCGATGCGGCACAGCGCATCGGTAACTACCGTCTGGTGGGCTGTGAACTCTTTGTTACCTTGGAACCCTGTGTGATGTGTGTCGGTGCCATGTTCCATGCACGTATCGCGCGGGTCGTGTTCGGGGCACAGGACTATAAGACGGGGGCTGCCGGCAGTGTGCTCGACCTATTCGGAAGATTCCCCCACCCCAACCCTCCCCCAGAGGGAGAGGGGGTTACTATCAGTCTCAATCACCATGCGACCATCCAAGGTGGGGTGTTGGCCGACGAATGTGGCAAGGCCCTCACTGATTTCTTTGCGATGCGTCGCGCACAGCAGAAGGCCCAATGAACATCACCATCCATATCGCTACCCAGACGCTGGAGCTGTTCGACGATAGCGGCAAGTCTTTGCGTCGATTTCAGGTCTCGACAGGTGCGCAAGGCGTGGGTGAGGAGAACGGTAGTTTTTGCACGCCGCGCGGTAATCATGTCATCCGTGCCAAGATCGGCGCGGGACAACCATCTAACGCAGTGTTTGTGAAAAGACGTCCTACGGGTGAGATATACACGCCCGAGTTGGGGGTGCAACATCAAGGACGCGATTGGATACTGACGCGCATCTTGTGGTTGTCGGGTTGCGAGAGCGGATTCAATCGCTCGGGCAGTTGCGATACCATGCGCCGCTACGTTTATATCCATGGCACGCCGGATAGCACACCATTAGGTCAACCGGGTTCGCGGGGTTGTGTGCGCATGCGCAATGCAGAGTTGATAGAGTTGTTCGATTTGGTCACGGTAGGCACGGAAGTTCGAATCATCGCTTGAATTAAGGAGGCAGCATGAGCAATCCTTTTACAGTCAGTCTGGTGTGTTGGCACGACGGAGAACCTTTGTTGCGCGCAGTACGCGATGCCGTATTCATCCGCGAGCAAGGCGTTCCAGAAGAGATGGAGTGGGACGAGTTCGATGAGCAGTGTCGTCATGCGCTGGCATTGAGCCATAGCGGAGAAGCGGTGGGATGCGGGCGTATCTTCACCAACGGGCACATCGGCCGTATCGCAGTGTTGAAGCCGTGGCGAGATCAGCGTGTGGGTACTGCGCTCGTCGAGGCACTATTGAACGAAGCGCGTTCGCGCAAATACAAGTTCGTGGATGTCGATGCACAGACCCATGCAATCCCTTTCTATGAAGGCTTAGGATTCACTAAGAAAGGTAAGGAGTTCATGGATGCAGGGTTGCCGCATGTCAAGATGAAGCTAGAGCTCAAGCCGCGCTAGCTTGTTTGTCTGTCGTATCTTCTTCCCCCCCAATCCTAAAGGTTCAAATCGTTTGCCTGAGATTTACGGCAAGGCGTAAGGCAGCGATAGGAAATGAAGTTGCGGTCCATCCATCTTGCCGAGATGTACCGAGGCGCTCTCATGGCTGGCTGTTTGCACCACGGCCAATAGGTCGATACCGCCATTCGGCGAGGGCTGTGCATCCACTACCGTGCCACAGGATTGTTCTTCCGACACCGTGCTGAACAGCGCATCCCCCGCTTTCACTTCGACAGAATCTTCGATGTGCGCGAGGTACATGCGGCGTTTCGCTTTGCCGAGATAATGCATGCGTGCCACGATTTCTTGCCCGGGGTAACAGCCCTTCTTGAAATTAACTCCACCGATGACTTCGAAATTCAGCATCTGCGGTACGAAGGCTTCGAACGTGGCCGTTTGCACGAAGGGAACGCCCGCGCGTATGTCCAGCCAATCCCAGCAAGGTGAGCCGACAGCGCGCAAAGTGGAAAGTGCTTGCCACAACTCGATGGCGCGTTGCGGCGTGGTGGTGATCTGAAAGCGCTTCTCCTCACGGCACAGGATGTTGTCTTCGCCGTGCACCACGACATCCATCGCTTGTTGCGGCAGTGCGGGGTAGCGCGCCTGTATGGTCTTGAGCGCATCTGCACCTGCGACACCGATACAAACCAATTCCGTACTTACATCGACGATCTTCACCTTGCTGCGCAGCACATACATGGAGAGTTTCTTGCGGATGGGTTCGCACAGGCTGTGGTGTAGTTGCAGTACATAGTCGTTGTCATCACGCCAGATCAGCATGCTCGCCAACATGCGTCCCTTGGCGTTGTTGAAGCTGGAGAGTTGGGCGCGATTCGAGGTGACTTCGCGGATGTCGTTGGAGAGCAGGTTCTGCAAGAACGACTGCGCATCCTCGCCCGTGACTTTGAGCAGACCGAACTGCGAGAGGTCGCAGCGTATCGTGCCATCGCGGGTAGCGATGCGTTCAGCGGCGGCATCACCGAAATGTTGAGCGATGCCCTCTTGCAGGTGTGCACTTTGGGGGGAGAGGAAGTTTTGCCAGTCTTGATTCATGGTGGTGTCCGTTTTGGAAGTGCCGCAATCTTACCTTGATGAGGCTCCTTCGGCTAAACTCTCGCACCATGAAATCCATGTTGCTTGCCCTGTCTTTGTTGCTGCTCACCGCCTGTGATGGCGGGTTGTGGAACGATCCCTATCCGGCTGACGATGCAGGCAAGTCTATCCTCTACACCGCGTTCACCGAACGTCCCAAGCATCTCGATCCTGCACAGGCTTATAGCGAGAACGAATACGAGTTCCTCGCGCACATCTATTCGCCGCCGCTGCAATATCACTACCTGAAGCGCCCGTATCAGCTCGTCCCCTTGGCCGCGAGCGAGATGCCATCTGTGCGTTACTTGGATAAGGACAAGCGCCCATTGCCAGCGACTGTCGCACCAAATCACATCGCCTACAGCGTGTATGAAGTGCATATCAAGCCGAACATGCGTTATCAACCGCATCCCGCATTCGTCGCTGAGAAAATGCAACTGACCGCGGCTGATCTGGCCGATATCCAGACCTTGAGCGATTTCAAACAGACGGGTACGCGCATCGTTACTGCTGCGGACTATGTGCATCAGATCAAACGCCTCGTGCATCCGCAGCTGCACACTCCCATCGCGGGCGTGATGGGCGAATACATCGTTGGTCTCAAGGAATATGCCGCCACGTTGCAAGCGGCCAGCAAGTCACCAGGTTTCCTCGACATCGAGGAATACCCATTGAGTGGTGTGGAGGTGGTGAACGACACCACTTATCGCATCACCATCCACGGCAAATATCCGCAGTTCGCCTACTGGCTGGCGATGCCGTTCTTCTCGCCCATGCCGCAAGAGGTGGAGCGTTTCTACGCGCAAGCGGGAATGAAAGAACGCAACCTCACCCTAGATTGGTGGCCGGTGGGGAGTGGGCCGTACTACCTGTCGGAGAACGATCCCAACCGTCGCATGGTGATGACGAAGAATCCGTATTACGACAGCGAGACCTATCCAAGTGATGGCGAAGCGGGGGACTTGCAAGCCGGTT
Source organism: Gallionellaceae bacterium (assembly GCA_006218055.1). GTDB lineage: Bacteria > Pseudomonadota > Gammaproteobacteria > Burkholderiales > Gallionellaceae > Sideroxyarcus. Next base: position 9,866 of record VBWD01000023.1, on the reverse strand, counting down.
ACTTAGCGGATGTAGGCAAGTCGCTGCCGCTCATCGACCAAGTGGTGTTCTCGTTAGAGAAAGAGACCATCCCGTACTGGAACAAATTCTTGCAAGGCTATTACGACGCTTCCGGTATCAGCTCGGATAGCTTCGATCAAGCAGTGCAAGTCAGCGTGAGCGGCGAAGCGGCGGTGAGCGACGAGATGAAGGTGCAGGGCATCACACTCAATACCTCGGTGGCGACCTCCACCATGTACACCGGATTCAACTGGCTCGACCCTGTCGTGGGCGGTAACTGCATCAACTCCCTCTCCCCCCGGGAGAGGGCTGGGGTGAGGGAAGATGTTGGCAATTGCGCCAGCGCCGAGCGTGCCAGAAAATTAAGGCAAGCCATCGCCATCGCGGTGGACTTCGAAGAGTTCATCTCCATATTCGCCAACGGGCGTGGCATCTCCGCGCAGTCACCCATCCCGCCCGGCATCTTTGGCTTCAAAGAAGGCAAGGGCGGTATCAATCGCTACGTGTACGACTGGGTGGATGGCACACCCAAGCGCAGATCCATCGCAGAGGCGAAGCGTTTGTTGGCAGAGGCAGGCTATCCCAATGGTGTGGATGCCAAGACCAAACAACCGTTGGTCATCCACCTCGACACCACTGCCAATGGCGTAGGGAACAAGTCGCGCTTGGATTGGATACGCAAACAGTTCGACAAGATCGGCGTGCAACTCGATGTGCGCAGCACTGACTACAACCGCTTCCAAGACAAGATACGGCGCGGCGACACGCAGATGTATTACTACGGTTGGAACGCCGACTATCCCGACCCCGAGAACTTTTTGTTCCTGCTGCACGGGCCGCAGGGCAAGGTGAAGCAGGGCGGTGAGAACGCCAGCAACTATAACAACCCAGAATTCGACCGTCTTTTCGAACAGATGAAGAACATGGACAACAGCCCAGCCCGCCAAGCCATCATCGACCAAGCACTGGAGATACTGCGCCGCGACTCACCGTGGCTGTGGGGTTACCACCCCAAGCAATACGTCCTGCAACACAGTTGGTTGCACAACATCAAGCCCAACATCATGGCCAACAACAAACTCAAATACTGGCGGGTGGATGCGGCTCAGCGCGAGCAACTGCGCAGCGAATGGAATCGCCCTGCGTACTGGCCGTTGGCGCTTGGATTTGTCTTGCTGTCGTTGTTCGGCGTATGGATGTGGCGTGTGTTGAAGAAACGTGAGGATGCAAGATGATCGCCTACCTCATCCGCCGCATCCTCTACGCTATTCCCATCCTCATCGGGGTGAATCTGCTCACCTTCGCGTTGTTCTTCGTGGTGAATACGCCCGACGATATGGCACGTATGCAGCTTGGGGTAAAGCGTGTGACACCGGAAGCCATCGAGAAGTGGAAGCAGCAACGCGGTTACGATAAGCCGCTGCTCATCAACAGCGTGGCGACGGGTACAAGCACTCTCACTGACACCATCTTCTGGCAGAAGTCGGCCAGCATGTTCGTGTTCGATTTTGGATATTCAGATGACGGGCGCAGCATCGGTCGTGAGATATCTACCCGCATGGGGCCAAGCCTAGCCATTGCGCTGCCGACCTTCCTTGTTGGCCTCTTGGTATATGTGAGTTTCGCCTTGCTGATGACGCTGTTCCGCGCGACTGCGCTCGACATCGTTGGCGTGGCTTTGTGTGTGGTGTTGATGTCCATCTCGGGTTTGTTCTACATCATCGGTGGGCAGTTCCTCATCAGCAAGTTGTGGCATCTGGTGCCTATCTCTGGGTATGCGGGTGGCGCGGATAGTTTCAAGTTCGTGGTGCTGCCTATCGTCGTGGGCATCATCGGCGGCATCGGTTCCAGCAGTCGTTGGTATCGCACCATCTTCCTCGAAGAGATCGGCAAGGACTACGTGCGCACAGCACGTGCCAAGGGTTTGTCCGAGTTGCGTGTGTTGTTCACCCATGTGCTGAAGAACGCGATGATCCCCATCCTGACCGGTGTGGTGGTGGTCATCCCATTGCTGTTCATGGGTAGCCTGCTCACGGAATCTTTCTTTGGCATCCCTGGATTGGGTAGCTACACCATCGATGCCATCAACGCGCAAGACTTCAGCGTGGTGCGCGCGATGGTGTTCTTGGGGGCGGTGTTGTACATCGTGGGGCTGATCCTTACTGATGTTTCCTATACGGTGGTCGATCCTAGGGTGAGGCTACAATGAACTTCATCCCCGTCATCCTGTGGAGCGATGCCTTGGTGTTCCTACTCATCGCCGCATGCATCGTCGCGATGGTGTATGTGCGCAAGCGCGAGCATCTGCTGTTGCCGTGGCGGCGCGTGGCGCAGAGCAGCATGGCGATGGTGTCGCTATTGGTGTTGTCCCTTTTCTTGTTGGTGGGGCTGCTGGATACGCTGCATTTCCGCGTGGCTCTGCCACAAACGAACAATGGCGAGAAGGTGTATTCGCCCGAGGTGTTGAGCGTGTTCGACAAGGTGGTCGAGCCGTTGCGCACCCACACCGAGAAGACCTATTCATCTCCATTTGCGCTGACGCTGTATGCCAAAGAAAGCGTCACGGATGCGCAGGGCAACATCGTGCGTGAGTATCCGAGGTTGCGTTTTGGTGGGGCGCATCTGGCGGATGAGGCGGCGCGAGATGCCGATGTGGTGAAGCGGGGCTTGATTGGCGCGCTGGAGGGTTTGGTGGTTGGGGTATTGCTATTTTATTTGGCGCAGCTCTCAGCAAAATTATTTCGTTTACGCTCAAGTGTTCCCTCACCCTCAATCCCTCTCCCAGCGGGAGAGGGAAGCCAACTCCCCTCTCCCGCTGGGAGAGGGGCCGGGGGTGAGGGTAAGCTTTTTGCATTCCGCACCGTACTCATCGCCACGCTGATCATTGCCGCACTCATCGGCGCAGTCGTTAATCTTGCCACCGTCTACCATGTACTCGGCACCGATAAGGTGGGGCAGGATGTGTTGTATCTCTCGTTGAAGAGCATACGCACCGGTCTCATCATCGGCACGGTGACGACGCTGGTGACTTTGCCTTTGGCTTTGTTTCTGGGTGTTGCGGCGGGTTACTTCCGTGGCTGGGTGGACGATGTCATCCAGTACGTCTACACCGTGCTGAGTTCCATCCCCAGCGTATTGCTCATCGCGGCGGCGGTGCTGATGATGCAGGTCACCATCGATACCCACCCTGAATGGTTCACCACTTCCGCCTCGCGTGCTGATCTGCGCTTGGTGTTCTTGTGTCTTATCCTCGGCATGACGAGTTGGACGGGCCTATGCCGTCTGTTGCGCGGCGAGACGTTGAAGCTGCGCGAGATGGAATACATCCAAGCGGCACAATCCTTTGGTGTGTCGTCCATGCGCATCCTCTCGCGCCACATCATGCCCAACGTCATGCACATCATCCTCATCGCACTGGTGATGGATTTCTCCGGTTTGGTATTGGCCGAGGCAGTGTTGTCGTACGTGGGTGTGGGGGTCGATCCTTCGATGATCTCGTTCGGCACCATGATCAATGGTGCGCGCTTGGAGATGGGGCGCGAGCCGATGGTGTGGTGGGCGTTGGCCTCGGCATTCAGTTTCATGTTGGTGTTAGTGTTGGCCGCCAACTTGTTCGCCGATGCGGTGCGTGATGCCTTCGATCCACGTTTGAATCGCACGGAGGCCAAGTGATGTCTAGCTTGCTCAAGGTCGAGGGCCTAGTCACCCAATTGCGCAACGGCGCGGCTATCGTCGATGGCATCTCGTTCGACATCGCGGCGGGTGAGACATTTGCTTTGCTCGGGGAGTCGGGCTGCGGCAAGTCGATGACGGCACTTTCCTTGATACGACTGTTGCCCGATGGTGTGCAGAACTCGGGTGGTGCGGTGCAGATGGATGGAGCATCGCTCTTCGAATTGCCAGAGCGCGAGATGCGCAGCGTGCGCGGCGGCACGATGGCGATGATTTTCCAAGAGCCGGGGCTGAGTTTGAATCCGGTGATGACGGTGGGGCAGCAGATCGCCGAGGTGTTGGCGTTACATCAAGGCTTGGTTGCCGATGCAGTGCAACAACGCAGTGTCGAGCTTCTCGAACAAGTCGGCATCCCTGATGCAGCGCGCCGTATCGATGAATATCCGTTCCAACTTTCCGGCGGTATGAAACAGCGCGTGATGATCGCGATGGCCTTGGCGGGTAACCCGCGTCTGCTCATCGCGGATGAGCCGACGACAGCATTGGATGTGACGATACAAGCACAGGTGTTGCAACTGTTACGCGACACGCAAGCCAAGACGGGCATGGCGATGCTGCTCATCACGCATGACTTGGGTGTGGTGGCAGAGACGGCGCATCGTGTCGGCGTGATGTAGCTTTGCCAAGCGCGGGGCGTGCAGGGCAGTCTTTAAGCGCCATCCCAGGTAGCGTGCCGCCACTGGGCAGCATCACGAACGGATGCCGCTTTGCGCCACGTTGCGACAAGGCATGGGCGTTGTGCCATGAGCAGACGCCAGCGTGGACGGTGATGCACCCGCAAGGGGTAGGCCGTGGTTGTACGGGGCTGAAGCCCCAACAACACACGCTCGGTGAAGGGCAGGGGGTGCGGTGCCACCTTTACGACAGGAATGAGGAGTTAGGATCGAGGATTGAAGAGAGTGCTCCGGCACATCCCATCGGCGCTGCCCCTCGCTCAATCCTAAATCCACAGACTTCACTACTAGAAGTCGCCGACCTCAAAGTCCACTTCCCCATCCGTAAAGGTCTGTTGCAACGCGTCGTGGGTAGTGTGAAAGCGGTGGATGGTGTCTCGTTAACCATTCCAAAAGGTCGCACCTTGGCGCTGGTCGGCGAATCTGGTTGCGGCAAGACGACGCTCGGTAAGTCTTTGCTGCAACTTGTGCCAACTACGGGCGGCAGTGTGCAGTTCGAGGGTAAAGAATTGCTCGGCACTGATGCCTCGCGTGCAGCGATGCAGATGGTGTTCCAAGACCCTTACGCTTCGCTCAATCCCAAGATGCGGGTGGCGGAGATTTTGGAAGAAGGGATGAGTGCGCTGAACATCGGTAACAACAGCGCTGAGCGGCAGGCCCACATCGACGGGTTGCTGGATAAGGTAGGACTCGCACGCGACAGCAAGTGGCGCTACCCGCATGAGTTCTCTGGCGGGCAACGCCAGCGTATCGCTATCGCACGCGCCTTGGCGGTGTCGCCTCAATTGTTGATATGCGATGAGCCGACAAGTGCATTGGATGTATCGGTACAGGCGCAGATTTTGAATCTGTTGAAGTCGTTGCAAGAGGAGTTGGGGTTGAGCTATCTGTTCATCACGCACAACTTGGGCGTGGTGGAATATCTGGCTCATGAGGTGTGCGTGATGTATCTGGGGCGTATCGTCGAGCGCGGCACGACAGACGAGGTGATGCATTCCCCCAAACATCCTTACACGCAGGCTTTGCTGTCCGCTGTACCACGTATCGACGGCAAAGGGCGGACGTTCATCAAGTTGGAAGGCGATATGCCGTCACCTGCGAATCCGCCAGGTGGTTGTCACTTTGCACCGCGCTGTTCACAAGCAATGCGGGTATGTGCGACCTATCCTGCAACGACAGAACTCAGCGCGACGCATCGCGTGAGTTGTCATCTCTTCAATCAATAAGATCAGCGGGAGTTGTAAGCGAGGCGACTGACTTGCTTGGCTGCTGCGCGCTTCACTTTTTTAGAGACGGGTGCGCGGTTCTTCTTGCTACTTTTGACGTTCGCGCGGCGAGGATAAGAAGCGCCCGGCAAGATGGTGAAGCGCTGGCCGACACGCAAACGATGGCTGCCGCGATTCATCGCAACCAAGTTTGTTTTGCTGGTTTTAAATCGGCGTGCGATGGTGGATATGGTGTCACCCTTGCGTACGGTATATGAAAAACCGGACATCTCTTGCACTGCGGTCGCGTGCATATTGAACGGGGAGAACTCGTCATCTTCATCGGCAGGAACCAGCAAGGTCTGTCCGTTGCTCTGTAAGGCGTATTTCGATAGGCCGTTAGCTGAACGCAGTTGATCGAGCGGGATGTCGAAACGTGAGGCGATCTCCTGGAATGATTCACCTTTTTCGGTTTTGTAAGACTTCCATGACACCAGACGTTGGTCGCTCTTTTCCAGATTCGCGCGGAAGGTGTCTACTTTATCCACGGGTAGCAAGATCACTTCGGCTTGGTCTTGCAAGATGACTGGGCGATTGTTGGCGGGATTGAGCGCGATGAACTCTTCCATGGATATCTCAGCCAATTCGGCAGCCACCTTGATGTCCATCGGTTTGGATGGGGTGACGATGGCGAAGTAGGGTTCGTTCGGAATATCACTGAGGACGAGGCCGAAACGCGCTGGATCACTAATGATGTTCTTAACAGCGAGCAACTTAGGGACATAGTTTTGAGTTTCGCGCGGCATCTTGATGTGCGAATAGTCAGTTGGCTTGCCCAGTCTGCGGTTCTTGGCTTGTGCCCTTGCTACTGCGCCTTCTCCCCAATTGTAGGCTGCTAGCGCTAGCTCCCAATCGCCGAACTGGTCGTGTAGTTTCTCCAGGTAATCTAAGGCACCGTTGGTCGCACCGATGACATCGCGACGCTCGTCATACCACCAGTTCTGCTCCATTCCGAAGTGTTTACCCGTGGAGGGGATGAACTGCCAGATGCCGGAGGCGCTCGCGACCGAGTTGGCACCGGGGTTGAATGCACTCTCGATGACGGGCAGCAGCGCGATCTCGGTCGGGATGCCGCGACGTTCCACTTCTTCGACGATGTAGTAGAGGTAGCGTCGAGCGCGTTCGCTCATACGCAACACGTATTCTGGATGGCTTGCGTACCACTTCTCATGGCGCTGGATGAGTGGATTGTTCATCTCATTCATGGCGAAACCACTACGGATGCGTTGCCAGACGTTTTCGTCAGGCATGGCAGACATCACTGGGTAAGCTTCCTTGACGCTGCTCACTTCGACATCGTCATTGAATGTCTCGACGGCTTTGGCTGGCGTGAAGAAGACACGTTTGGTGTGTTCATCGGCTACAGGCTCTGGCGCGACGATCATGGCTTCACGGATCGGGGCAGGAGCTTGTGGGATTGGCTGTTGTATTTGTTCAAGAGCGACAGTTGCGGTTGATGCAAGCGTTGTCGCAATAAACAAAGACAGCGCGGCAAGGCGCGCTGTCTTTGTTAAGGTGGGAATAAAGTAAAACTGTTCTGTCAACGAATGACCTCTTTAAGTTGCTCGAGGATGCCTGGGTTTTGGCTCCGACATAACCTAAAGGTTAGTCTGCACCGAAACCCAGTCATGCATCACTTGATGACTTCCTTCAGCTGTTCAAGGATGCCTGGGTTTTCTAACGTCGAAACGTCTTGGGTAATCTCCTCGCCCTTGGCGATAGCGCGCAAGAGGCGGCGCATTATCTTTCCAGAACGTGTCTTAGGCAAGTTTTCACCGAAACGGATCTCATCAGGCTTGGCGATCGGGCCGATCTCTTTACCTACCCAGTTGCGCAACTCCTCAGCCAGTTTCTTGGCGGCTGCGGCATCGGCAGGACGCGCACCTTTCAATACCACGAAGGCGACGACGGCCTCACCCTTGATCTCATGCGGTTTGCCGACGATAGCGGCTTCTGCCACGAGTGGATTGGATACCAGTGCGGATTCGATCTCCATGGTGCCGAGGCGGTGACCAGAGACGTTCAGCACGTCATCGATACGTCCCATGATCCAGAAGTAGCCGTCTTCGTCGCGGTGAGAGGAGTCACCAGCAAGGTAGGCCCCCTTCATCTCTTCAGGGAAGTAGCCCTTCTTGTAACGCTCAGGGTCGCCCCAGATGGTGCGGATCTGTGATGGGAATGGTTTCTTGATGACGAGGAAACCGCCGTGTTGATCGTTCACTTCATCCCCCGCTTCGTTCACGATGGTGGCGATGATGCCGGGTAGTGGCAGGGTGCAGGTGCCCGGTTTGATCGGCATCGCACCTGGCAATGGGGCGATCATGTGGCAACCCGTCTCGGTCTGCCACCAAGTATCCACGATAGGACACTTCGCGTGACCGACGGTGTTGTAGTACCACATCCACGCTTCTGGATTGATCGGCTCGCCCACGGTACCCAGCAGACGCAAGCTGGATAGGTCGTATTTGCTTGGCAGGTCGCCGCCCAATTTGATGAGAGAGCGAATCGCAGTCGGTGCGGTGTAGAAAGTGGTGACCTTGTGGTCTTGGATCATCTTCCAGAAACGGCCCGCATCTGGGTAGGTGGGTACGCCCTCGAAGATGACTTCCGTTGCGCCAATGGCCAGCGGGCCATAAGCGACGTAGCTGTGACCAGTGATCCAGCCCACGTCAGCGGTGCACCAGAAGATGTCGGTTGGTTTGTAGTCGAACACCCACTGCATCGAGACCATTGCACCTAGCAGATAGCCGCCTGTGGAGTGTTGTACGCCTTTGGGTTTGCCAGTCGAGCCAGAAGTGTAGAGGATGAACAGTGGGTGTTCTGCACCTACCCATTCAGGTTCGCAGGTGTCGCCCTGTCCAGCGATGACGTCGTCCCACCACACGTTGTTGCTGTTCCATTGCACTTCTCCGCCAGTGCGTTTGTACACGACAACGGTATGCACCATGTCGCAACCACCAAAGCTTAATGCCTCATCGACGGCAGGTTTGAGTGCCATGGCTTTGCCGCCACGGAATTGACCATCGGAGGTGATGACAGCGGTTGCTTGTGCATCGGTGATGCGCTCATGCAGACTCTTGGAAGAGAAGCCGCCAAATACGACAGAGTGGATGGCACCGATACGGGCGCAGGCTTGCATGGAGATGACTGCCTCGATACTCATCGGCATGTAGATGATGACGCGGTCACCTTTTTTGATGCCGCGTGCTTTCAATCCATTAGCGAATTCGCATACGCGCGCATGCAGTTCCTTATAGTTGATCTTGGTGACTTTTCCGTCATCCGCTTCGAAGATGATGGCGGTCTTTTGTGGTTGTGTCGTGAGGTGACGGTCTAGGCAGTTGTAGGAGACGTTGAGCTCGCCGTCTTCGAACCATTTGTAGAATGGGGCGTTGCTCTCGTCCAATGTCTTGGTAAAAGGTTTCTTCCAGAGCAGGGTTTCACGCGCTAGCTTGGCCCAATAACCGGCGTAGTCCTTTTCAGCCTCAGCACACATCGTCTTGTAGGCGGCCATGCCCGACACGTTGGCTTGCTTGACGAATTCTTCGGAAGGATTGAATACACGGTTTTCGTGCATGACGGACTGGATGTTGGACATAGTGGCTTCCCCAAATGGTTGTTATCTAATCAAACGCCTGCTATTTGCTTCAAGTCAAAGCCCCATTTAGTGGGGTCTTCGGCACTGGCGATGCTTTCCTGCGAACGACTCAAGTCTATCATTTCCGGCAATATAGGCTCGTTAGACTTGGTCGAGAAAAACACCTTGACGATGGGCATCAAAAGGCTCTTCTCAGTTTGCTCGAGGACTATAGCCAGCCTTCCTGACTTGAGCCTTACTAAGGTGCCAGAGGGGTAGATACCGATGGTCTTTACGAAGGCTTGGAACACACGTTCATCGAAGTGTCCGTTCTTCCATTCGGCCATCTTGCGGATGGTGTCGGCGGGCTCCCAGCCGTTCTTGTAGCATCGGTTGGAGGTCAGTGCGTCATACACATCGCATACCGCCCCCATGCGCGCGAAGAGTGACAATTTGTCGCCCGATAGTTTGTCTGGGTAACCTTTTCCATCGACGCGTTCGTGGTGATGTAGGCACACATCCAGTGCGGTGACAGTGATGTCGGGTGAACCATTCAACAGCTCCCATCCCTTCAATGGGTGCGCCTTGATGATCTCGAACTCTTCATCAGTGAGTTTG
>VBWD01000022.1 GCA_006218055.1 Gallionellaceae bacterium | reverse complement strand
GACGATGAGATGACCAGCATCCTCAATCCAGACTCATTTCTGTTCGGCAATCTTGTTGCTCGACTCGCTTGTGGTGCTGATTGTGTGGCATCCACCGCAGGGTTTGGCAGTAATGCATTGTTCTGGTGCGCAGGTTGTCAGGGATCTATGTATCCATTGAACGGACATGTGGCAACGCATATCGGAGGTGTTCAGGCATCCAGTCTTATCACATCGAGATTGATTTCCAAGATGCACCGCGAGGGCTTGATGTGGGCGGCAAACGGAGATGCGGGTTTGTGTGGTTACTACCCACAGATGTTGATGGACAAGACGAACTACAAGTACCAGATGCACTTCCCGCTCGCGCAAAACAAGATCAATGGCAAGTGCTGTCAGCCATTGGGACGCACCTCGATCTTGTGGGGGGCAGGCAAAGAGATACCTGGTGTAGGCGAAGACTTCGCCTACATGATCTTCCGCAAACGCAATTGCTGTCAGGGGGCGTTCTGATGGGCAAGAACTTTGTGATACGCGCCCTACTCTTCTCTTCGCTGACTCTGTTGGCGCAACAGGCTTGTGCAGATGCTCCGGTCGAGACTCCTTTGGAGAGGTCGAACAGGGTTTTGAAGGAAGTGAATGCGCAGTTTGAGCAGCACCGCCGAGCAGATGCGCCGAAGCTGGACAATTTCCCGAAACCAGAAGTCACGGCATCCCCGTCCGAGTTGGCGCAACAATTCAGCAAACCGCCAGTATTGCCCATCGTCACAGCCACGCACGAGCTGATGGTATTCGTTTCGTTCTCGATGCCACCCGAAAACCTACAGCGCATCGTTCTGGAATCGGAAAAGACCGGCGCGCACATCGTCTTCAGAGGCTTCAAGGGCGACAAGATGATGGAGATGTCGAAGCACATCGCCAATCTCATCGGGAAACACCGCGTTGAAGTCAGCGTGAATCCTCCTGCCTTTACTCAATATCAAGTGACCAACGTTCCAGCACTGGTGATCGCGCTACCGAATGCCAGCGAAGGCATGGATAACGGATGCGCGCAGGCGACTAGGTACGTGAAGGTGACTGGTGACGTTGGCCAAGATTACGCGCTCGACCTGATCGAGAGGCAATCACCGCAATTCGCATCAGCGGCACAAGTGTTCAATCGCAGAATCGGAGGGGGACTTCAATGAGAGGCAATCGCTTATTGTTTGGAATGATGGCGTGGGGAGCGGTGTCGATCGCAAGTGCAGCCGCCCTTACGCCAGCTCAACAGGCTTTCGCGGACGCGCAGGCGTTGGCGGCAGGTGCTCAAGCTGGTGCAGCAGCTAACGTGTCAGGCGGCAGTGTCGCTACGACGGTAAACCAATTTAATCCCACCTACTACAACTCCAACGGCACTGCGCCGGAGAGCGCGCTTTTCCAGAACGGCAACGGAAATACGGTTTCGGCAGGACAAACCAAAGTGTCGGATTGTCAGAATGGCGCACCAAACCCTGACCCGTTTTTGCGCCAGAATTGTGAGGCGATCAATTTGATGGTGGCCAACCCGTCGAACAGGCCGGTGATCGCAATCCCACCGAGTCTATTGGCTCCATCCAGAGCAATCGTGGCGAATGCGAATACTTTGGCTGCCTCATCTTTGGGTATCGCTGACCCGAATGCAGTTGGCGCTTTCACTGGATGCACGAACAGAACGGTTGGCCCACAGCCAACCACGAAGCTTTGTAGCGAATGGAAGGGAACTGCTGCACAGCAATGCACGGTTGGTCGCGTGGTGGTCGTGGATGAATTCACCAATTACAAATGCGACAAGACTGTGGACACCTATCTACCTCAGACGTGCAATAGGACGGTGAATGTGACAGTTACACCACAAAATCCTATTCCAACAACAAATAATCCAATTGTTTTAAATACAGGTGATGTTCCTGGTGGTCAGACAAGAACGGTGAACACTAATTTCGTTGTGGACCCAAGCAAAAGATATGTAATGACATATTTCCATGGTGATAACTACGGACAGCTCTGGGTAAATGGCAGGCTTATTTATGATGCCACCTATTCAATAGGTTTTACCGATATTCGTGGCGCTATATTAAAAAATCACTGTGTTGGAACAGGCCGAAATAAAAGTTGTACAACTGAATGGCTTATGACGAATGGTACGTATGCTGGTTATTGGGATGTTGGGTGCCCGTGGGGATCTCCATGTATGGGAGTTAGTGTCGCCCTTGATTTGGCACCATATCTTACAACTGGAGGCGCAAATAATTTAATTGAGTTGGCTTGTGCCAATGTGGGAGGCCCGGGTCCGTGTAATTCAACTATCAGCGTATTCTCATGCCCTGCGAATTTCACCATAGCAGGGGTTGGGATAGGCGCAACCTGTGTTCCACCGGCAGTTGTTACTAGCACTATCAATAACGGCTGCACAGTCCAGGAGGCCGCCGCACTATGATCCGCTCAATCTTATTTGCATCACTCCTGCTGCTCGCCGGTGAATCCTTAGCCTTGCAGTGCGTAAAAACTGGCACTGTCTGCGCTGATGCGACCCCATGTAAAAAAATCAGCGGCGTAGATGTCTGCCTGACCGATCCAGCCATCAATGCTACCTGCTGGAAATATACCGACACATACAATTGTCTTGACCAAGCCCCAGTCGATTATTGCTCTGCCATTAGCTCAACGCCTGGATGCCAACAGGTAGATTCAGTTTGCGCAACACCTGGGGCTACACCTAGCTCTGGCTGCTTGCGCTGGACGAATACTTATCGTTGTGGCGCTAGTACGGCAACGCGGAACAACACCGTTGTGCTAGATAGTTCCTACACCACATCGACCGACGTTACTTCCGCGTCGCAGTGCGTATCAGCGGCAGACAATCCCACTTGCACCCTCGCCGAGAACGCCAGCGGCGTGCGGTCCTATACGTGCATGTCTCAATCGTCGGATTGTGCGGCTCTTCAAACCCAAGGATGCACTTTGAGCACGTCCACCTGCGTCAGTCCTTCTGGTGGAACTGCCGCCAACTGCATGCTCTACGAAAAGTCATATAGCTGTCCAACGACTGGGGCTACGTCCACCGTTTTGGATTGCGGTGCGCAACAGTATTGCACGGGCGGCAACTGCTTCAATTCAGGCCATGATCCCGACACGGATTTTTCAGTTGCGATTGCGACTCAAGAAGTTGGTCGGCAGGCCATGACGTATATTGATCCAAACCAACGCTTATTTATTGGTGAAGCTGGAAGTTGTGTTCACAACAGCATTTCTAGGTGTTGCGATCCATCGGGCGGCGCCCTCAAAAACTCAAGCATGGGAGGAACAATTAAACGCACCGCAGGCGGACAAGTGCTCAAGGCCGGTAGTGCATACATGTACGACATTGGTTCTAGCGTTTATAACGCCATGCGTGGCGGTCAGTCCATGCTTGCCGCCGCCGCTGGTGCAGCAGGAAGTGGGTTCTCGATGGGAGCTTACGGATTAACAATGTCATGGTCGGCCGGAGCAGGATTTTCTTTCGCTTTCGACCCGACATCGTTTGCAATCGCTGTTGCGATCCTTGTAGTGGTGGAAATCACCTCTTGCCCAAAGGATGAGAAAGATCTAGCCCAAAAGAATGGCGCTGGACTGTGCCGCCAATGGAGTTCAACTTGTAATGGTTACTTCTGCCAGTCAGTGACAAGACGCTATTGTTGTTTCAACTCCAAGTTGGCCAAGATCATCAACACAGCCGCTGTTGCTCAGCTGGGTCGCGCCAACTCTGATTGTACGGGGCTGACGATGGCAGAATTTGGGGCGTTAAACTTTGCTGCAATCGACTTGGGAGAGTTCACTGCCGAAATCATGTCCAACATCCAATTACCAACCGCCGTAAATTCAGCGGTGTGCGCTGACGGGACGCCACCTGATGCGACAGGCACTTGCGCCGATGGTTCGGTACCATCAGCACCTCCCAATGGAGTAGATGCAATCAGAACTGACGCGAATAACAGCATCCAGCAAAAGCTTTTGAATTACTACACAACAGGCCAACAATGATGTGCAAATAGCGCTTGAGGAATAGACCCAATGGGTCTATTGTTCGGAGTGTCTGTTTTGAGCAGATTTCCAACATTACAAGGAGATTCAAAATGAAGAAAGTAACAGGATTCGTAGCAGTGGCAATGCTTCTAGCCATCGGTAGTGCGAATGCAGAAATTGCAACTCTCGTTAAGAGCGTCGCCGGCGATAAAGTTCAAGTTCCCAAAGATACTCAGTGCTTCGTGAGTGAGCGCACTTTTTTCGGAAGTGGTGGCGCATCTTCGTTGAGTGGGCTGTTTGCTGAAAGTGGATTGGCGGTCTCTAAGGACAAGAAGGCTGATTGTCTGATTGTCGTTGGCGCGGCAATCAATGTACAACACAAGAACAACCCCACTGCCTCCCTTGCTTCGGAAATTGTTTCAGAAGATGCGATTATGAATGAGCCGGAAGCATCCTCTAATGTTGCCGAACAAGAATCGCCCAAAAGCACCGTTGGCGAAACAGTTGGGGCTTCGGTTGGTTCGACATTCGGACTGGCTGGTGCTGCTGCCGGAGCAATTATCGGATCCGCTGCCGACTCTCGAAAGACGAAATATCTATCTGCCACTGAGGCTTCAATCAGGGCTGATTTGAAATTCAAAGACGCACAAGGGAAATCGGTAAACATGGAGGTCGTTGTTCTGGCAACAGCGAACACCACTGAGCGTCCGATCACTGTGCTCCGCGCCGCCGTGAAGCGTGTCGTTGCAGAGATTCAAGCCAAGGATGTGGCTATCAAGGTTTCGACTACAGAAAAGACCACTTCCGCAAATTCAACCTCAAATGAGGTCTCAAAATGAGAAGTAAGTTACTTACCCTAACCTGCCTCGCTTTGCTTTCAAGTGCGGCACACGCCACTGAAACCTATAGCGTCAAGGCGCTGATGATGAGGGCGCTCAACTCGCCTGCAGGCGTTGCTAGAGGAATCGTCGAAGGCAAAGAGGCCGACAAGATTCACGAAACCACTGGCTCTTACGACCCGTTGCGCGGCGAGGTATCAACGCTCAAGCGCTACAAGGAAGAGGGTTGCAGCCGTTTATCCGTCAAACTCATCCAGCCAAATACTCCGACCCAGCAAGGCACCAAAACCGACTTCGCGCTGAACTACGAGCTGAATCTGTGCAAGAACGGCATGCCTCCGCGTGACACCTCTGAATAATTCTCTTTGAAAGCCTGCTGCCGTGCTAAATCTTAATGGTCTTTCCACAATTGAGCAGATCGCATTGCTTGCGGTCGCGCTCTTAGCGGCTTATGTGGTGTTCAAGATTCTGGCCGGACTGTTGAGGATCGTAGCTTTCGTCGCCGTCATCGCGTGCTTGTGGGTTTTCGTACTTCAGCCATCTATGCTGAACGATAGCCAGGCTGTCAAACTCTCACCGAAAGCTCAATACGCGGTGGACGAGTTCGATCGATGTCTCAAACAGGTGGTGACGTCTATTGGCCGTGGCGGTGAATCCGAATGCAAACAGCGCGCAATGGCTGTGTTGCAACAAAGCGGCGGTACCGAATATGCGTCTGAAGCATCACGCGCGATCGAGGCGTTCCTGAAAGAGTCTCACCCTCAAACCACTATGTAGCCGTGCCATACGGCTCACGCAATCCGTTTTCACTTACTAAAATAGACGCGACGAAACAGAAATAGATGCGACGAAAAGAAGGGAAGCGCGTCGCCGATGTGGTTCAAGAATTGCACAGTCGCATCTATTTCAATCGAATCCAGATCGAGTCGCAGCTATTTCCAAATGTCACACAAATAGTGACAACTCTCTTCCGACTAGCCGTAATACCCGCCTGATGTGTGGGCACTCAAAATCCACATCAGACTGAAATATACCGCTGATGATTGATGAATCTCGCGACGACGTGGGTTGTATGCCCGCCACTTCTTTTTAGGACAGCAGAACAGCCGCCTGACAATGCTTCTGCGCTTGATATTCAATATTACTTCTGTGCATACCTGCTTGCGGATGTTCTTTGACGGGTAGTGTTCGAACACGCGCAAATCGATTTGTTTATCCCGAACATTGTGGAAGTGAGTCTCAAGGACTTTTTCTACTAGCAGGATGATCTCGTTTCTAATGGGATGCGTGTTATGGGCTTGGACAAACAATAGGGCTGGCATGCCGCCCACCTGGTCGATGAAAAACTCACATTGGGCAATCTTCCCGTTATGCGTGGTGTACTCTAAGATCATTCCCGCCATGATTAAATCGAAATCTCTGGTATTGCCTCGAATAATTCCAACTTCTGCATGAGCCACAACGAAAGATGGAACAATTCATTGTTCTCACTTGTGGCCAGCAGGTTTAGAAGTTCTCTTGCATGATGTTGGTCGTTTGCAACTCGCACCACGTCCACGTTGATTCCGAGGATCTGTTTTGATGTGCGCTTGATTTTTGCCAGCAGGAGCAATGTTTCGTTGTCGATGTTCCTATTGCTGACGATACCCATGCTTCTCCCGTGTGCGCATGATTCGCCTTACCTCGATCAATGCGTCTGCTTCATTCATAAATACCTGCTGTTTCACTCCGCCCCGCCGATTGGTCAAACCGTACCAATGTCGGCGCAGGATGAATGCACCGAACAGGTCCTGCTCCAGATCCACGATGTAGCCGCGCTTTGGCGACTTGAAATCGAGTCGCATGGCTACCCCTTGACTGTCCCCTGCCCCAACCCCGACCGCTCTACGACGCGCCACATGTTTTCATCGGATGAGTCGGTATAGATGCTGGTGGTCTGCAAGCTGCTGTGTCCTAGCAAGCGTTGAACTACATTGAGAGGTGCGCCGGAGAGTGCAAGGTGACTCCCGCAGGTATGGCGCAACCAATGCACCGTCGCACGCTCGAACGCCTTGGCCTCAATGAGCTTGCCTTCCGCCTTCAGTGCCTGCGCGATGGCATCAAAGAAGGTATCCAGCGACTTTGAAAGCGCACTGGTGGTCACCGGCCCTGCGTCTATCTGACTTGCGATCAACGGTGTCTCTGGCGGGTTGCTGATGATGTCCACGTTCAACCCTCGGCACTCGAAATACTCTTGCATGGCCACCATCGTTTCGCTTGGGATCGGTACCGCGCGCCACTTCCCGCCTTTACCCAGCACTTTGAGCATCCAGCGCACACCCAACTCGTCAGATAGCGGCATGGTGTAAATCCGGCCAACATTCGCGTCCACCAGCTCCGAGATGCGCAACCCGGTCGAATGCGCGAATGGGAAGACGAATCTGAGCCTTTCAATCTGCTTTGTGCTGGGTTGTCCAGCCAGATATCCCATCAGGTAACTCCACTGGCCAACCGAAAAGGCGCGCATGAATTCGACATCGGGTGATGCCCCGTCATTGGATGAATCGGTTGTTGTTGTCATCGACTTGGAAACGGCGCTCCAAGGATTGAACGAGCAATACTGCACACGCACCAGCCACTCAAAAAGATTGCTGACAATGGTGATCGCGAACCTGACGCTGTTGGCCGATAGAGATCCGTCAAATGGCTTCCAGCCTTGTTTGTGGCGTGCTGTGCCCTTTTCCCCAAGCCAAGATGACTGAGGTACACGGAACGGCCATTGCGTGTTTTCAGTGCGCCCGAGCATAGATAGCCAGTCTCGATAGGCCGCGCAGTCCTCGACCGACAGACTGGACAATGCCTTGCCGCGCTCTAACACTGCCCACAACAGCATCCTTTCGGCTTCCTTCTGGTAAGCGCGCTGCGTGTTCGGATTGCCTGACTTCGTGGCCAGCCACGCGAAGATCGCCTGATAGTCGTTTGCCGCATCGATGCGCGGTGCGCCGGGGAAGCGGTTTGAACCCGTCTGGCCATCGATGTCGGCGGGAGTCACAAAAGATTCCAACGGCACAACGCCGGTGCATTGGTTGCGCGTTTGAATCAACGTGCTTGTAGATATGCTCCGCAGTGGCACAAGAGATTGAGATGGGAGCGCACCGAGGGATGATTCATAGCCCTGTAACCACGCCACGATGCGCGCAGCGCCCTTTTCTCCCAATCTCGGTACGCTTATCCACCAGCGATATCCGCTTGACGCAATGCGGTCCAGCAGATGCCCTATCGTGGGCAGTCCGCCCAGCAACAGACGCTTCGAGATCGTTTCATCGAACCATGCGGCTACCCAGTCTTGGCGCACTGGGTCGGCGGCGATCAGCGGCTCAATCCACTTCAGGGCTTCAAGCTGCCGGTTGATCAGGCGCTGTCTTTTCTGCGCTTGCGTATCGACGGACTGTGGGTGTTGTTCTATGTAGGCTTGGACGAGCTCTTTTTCTGTGTAGAAACCACTCGGGTCAAACTCGGCGCGAAACTCTTCCAGTGAAGGTGCTTTGGAGGCGGCATCGGCGGTTCCGTGGATGGCCACGCGCAATCGAATAAGGTGTGCGTCCCGATGCTTGCCATGCCGTAATGCAGCCTGGCGCAAAGTGTCACGAATCCAGACCAACGTTGTCTTGGCGCGACGGATATCCATGCCGGTCTCAAGATACTTGTCGGCCATTTCGCCGATGTCCAACCCTTGCAGGCTCGCCCTGAAGAAAGCGATGTGATGCCGCCCGACTTTTCTTTGCACGAGATGTCCGCTCAAGGATTGGGCAGCAACTCGACTGCCCATATTTCCTTGAGGTTCGATGGTCCTGTTCACGGTTTTATCCACCGATTTTGTGGATAGATTTGAGCGCTGCGTGCGTCATCAGGTAGGCTACTTCTGCTCACCATACAAACGAGCTTGGGTATTCACTGGTTGAATGTTCAAAATCGAGAACCATTCTTCGTCAATGCACACGTCGCCGTGCGGGATGCTCTTTAGCGTCTCGTCTCCAGATAGCGTGTAGCTCACCATGCCGTCAGACAATGGAGTTTTCTTCTCGATGGTTCCCCATCGGCGAATCCAGAACTCAAACGCCTCGGTCTTGCCACGAATATCTAGAGTCACGTATTTCGCCGATAGCTGGCTCTTGATTTGCTTGAATGTGACCTTGAGATTACGGCCTTCCACGACGATGTTCATAGTGGCCATGTAGAGGTGAATCAGAATGTCGGCTAGGCGCGATGCGATAGCCAATTCGGTATGTTGGACTTGTGTTGCTTCCATGCCCGTGCGGAAAGAAGCAAATCCGTCACCTTGATCGCGAAATATCCAGTCGAAGAACTTCCCATTCGAAAGGTCAGTGATCTTCTGACAAGGTGAACCGTCGTATGCCAACGACAGCTTCTTTGCAATCAGTCCATTCGGGTCCAATAGACTGCTTGGAATGCGAACTCCAACACGAACTTCACCGAGGGTGTACCAGAGGGAGAAGAATATCGGGTTATCCGCAACCATTACCTCAAAGGTCAGCGAACCGCCATTGATGCGAATGTCATTAGCCGTTGGAAATGGCAGCGCGTCAGACCAGCGCCACGTCGAAATGCTTTGCTGGATCTTCGCTTGGTTATCGGAGGCGAACGCATCAACCACGTGGCCAAGCAACGTTGCTTTCCACCGCTCGATACCGTGAACGCTGTGGTAGATGACTGAAATCTTATTGTTCATAACTGACTCTCTCTAAAGTACGTTTATTCATCACATCACCCTGATCGCAATCGCGTAGATGTCCATTGCGGCAAGGCATCCATTCAAAACCAAGTACGGTCGATGATTCGTCACGATCGAATCAAATATCAGCACCGCATGTCCTACCAAAAATGCTGCGAACACTGGCCACTGTGTCGCCGATGTTTCAAATGCCGATACAACGAATGCTCCCGACACCAAGACAGCGGTACCAAACCACTGCATAACGAAATGACGGTCGTATCCAAAAATCACTTGGCTCGGCATTCATCCACCTCTAGCCATCGCATCAGCGCTTCCAGATGCTCACCTTGAAAAACACTTTTGTTCATCACGCTCAATCTCCGATAATTCATTTCAGCCAGTGCCTCGCACAATCTTTCCGCGTCTGGATGCAACAGCCTCTGCGACGTGTACTCTGCATGCGCCTCAGAACACTTCCGTATGGCCTCACCAAGCTGTTCAAGCGTCACCATGTCTGGATCACTAATTGGTATGTCTCCTAGCGATGCAGGTAATTGAAACGATCAAGGAATTGGTCTTTTGCTGTCTCCGGCGCGAGTGGCCAGATGCGCCCATTCATCGGTTCGGCGGCGACCGGGACTTTGTGAAGCACTCGACCAGATGGGAATAGATCCCGAACCTCTGTCACGAGCAGGATGTTGTCCGCATCCTTTACGGCCCGACTTGGCTCTTCTGGCAATCCAAAATGAACGCGAATCGCCCAATCAAAGCGCGCCTCGATCACCTTGTAATCAGGCAACAGGCGCTTGAGCGGTGTTGGGATATCTTTGATGTAGGCTTCAGCCGCATCGTGCAACAGCGCTTCTACTGCCAACTCTGGAGAGACGATGCGACTGCACAGAACGGAGTGCTGGGCGACGGAATAGAAGTGCGATGCGTGACCTGCATAGCGGCATTCACGCGAAAGCGCAGTGGCAATATCGAAGATGTTGATGTCATCCGGTGACGGGTCGGTGTAATTGACCTTGCAACCAGACCATGTAGTGAGTAGGAACATTATTCGTTGTCCGTTTGCCTGAAAATGTTTTTAGTGATGGAGCGGGCTACCTCGCCAGCTCCCGAGCTTGCCGCTGGATGTGTGACTGCTGGCGATGCAGGGGGGCTTGTCGATGCCGCTGGTGCTGCATCGGTATGGACAGGATGAGTTGCAATGGAATGGGAACGTCCGTCATTCATGAACGCCAATCCCATTGCAGCAAGGAAGCGCAACCGCTCTGCCCGCGCACGAGGCGAATGCTTGACCAGCTCCGCTTCCAGTTCGGGGTAGCCCTCGAAATAGTTGATGGTTATGCGCATAGCCGCTCCGACCGACCCGGGTTATTGCGACTCGCCGCCGCGCCAGAAACCGCGCGCGTTGGCAAATACCGAGTCTTCCGCAATCGTCAGCGGAGTCTTGTCGAAGGCTGCTTTGATGGCGGCTTCAAACAAAGGAGCACCACCACCCACCATCACAATGGCATCTACCTCGGACTCTTCTTTACGCAGGGAGGCTTGCAGTTGAGCGCTCACGATATGACCGACCGTCGCCGAGGCAGCGGCCAGATAGGGGGCGATGTCCACGCGAGTACCGTAAACAGAAACCGTGTTCCGGCCGGAGCGCACCGCGTTTTCCATCTTGCTTCGTCCTGGACCGCTCCCATGGTCTTTGCCGATCAGGTTGCTCGCCTCATCCAAGATGACAGACGTGGCATCGAGGCTGGTACCGGAAGAGGCGCGCTTGAACTCGCCGTTGACCAACAACACCCAGTCCACCGAGAAAAAGCCGGGGTCGATGACCAGAACAGAGGCATCTTCGACTTGCGATGGATCTCCCAGGTGATGGAGGTAGTCCACGAATCCGCCCAATGGTTGGGGGACGATCTTCACGTCTTTGACGACAATCTTCTTTTTATTGGTGACTTGATGTTCACCCTTCATGGTCTTAACGAGGTGCTTGCGCAAACCTTCGTCGAAGTATTGACTGGTTGGGAGGCCGGTCACCACGCGGTCGATCTCGGTCATGCCAGACAGCAACAGTCCGGCATTGAACAGAGCGCGGTATGAATCGGTCGAGGTGTAGTCTTTATGCAGTTCGCGCGCCCAATTCTCAAGACGGTCATGACTACATCCAGCAACGAACTCTTTGCCGTCCACCAAGACGCGCAATGGATCGTCTGCACCGGTAGAAATGATGCGTTGCCCGATATGTTCAGCAGGGGCGGCGCCAGCAGGACGGCTTACAAGCGTGGGTTGTTTCCCCGCTTCTCCAAAGGCCACCTTCAGGTTCGAGTAACCAATATCCATTCCGACAATTTTCAAAGCATTCTCCTTGTGTAATGTGAAAAACCAGAACATCCACAGGCGTACTACAGGGCGTCTCGCCTCAATTGCCTCTACAAATACAAAGCAACTGCAAAGCATCTGTGGCACGTCTCTCACGCATCAAACAGAGCAAATTCAACGTGCTTTGCGTGCTGTAGTGCGTCTGTGGAACGTGTGGGGATTATTGGATGGGTGGAAATAAAAATCTTTTCGATAGCCTGCAAATTTGCAATCTATCGGAGGGATTTTCTTTTTCGTCTGCGGCAAAGTCATGCTCGCAATACCCATCCCATTCACTCAGAGGAAATCAACATGGCAGACAAAGTGGAAGCAAAGAAAACCGATAAACAGGCTGTGAAACGCAAGGTGGAATTCAGTAATCCATACGTGCTGAAGGTAGTGCCATTGAGTACGACCCCCGCTCAATTGGTCTACGAGACGGCTTTTGATGAGTGCGCGGTGTCGATGCGTAACTTGAGTTCCGTGTTGCCGACGCTCGTTAAGAATCCAAGCGAAATGATGGCGGTGAACGGTGCGGTGGACCATTTGATCAACAACGCGCTTGCCGAGTTGCGCAAGGAAGCTGCCCAAATCCAGAAGATCGCCGACGACAATGGCATTGAAATGGGCAAGCTCAACTACACCAATGTGGTGCAAGCATCCGCCAAATTGACATGCCATAAAGCTGGCCAGTATCTGCAAATCATCACCGAACTCGATGAGTTGATCTGCCTTGTTCATTCGGCGTGGTTCGCGGGTTTCATCGCAGACGATGCCAAATCAAGCATGGAACGCAAATGGCGCAGAAAAGCCATCGGTGTGGCAGCTGAGATCAAGAACATCACCAACCGCGCATTCAAAGCGCACAACAATAAGAATATTGAGTCAGAACCTGATGATGCCGCGCTGTTGGGTGAGAGTTCAGCAGGCGGTAGCGATGCAGCTGCTACCACTGAAAAGCCAAAGCGCGTAAAGAAGGCCACCGAAAAATCCGCTGAAGCAGTCGCTGCTTGATTGAACTTAATCAACATCAACAACGGGCAATCAACGCCGAAGGTCATTGCTCGATCCTAGCTTGTCCAGGATCGGGCAAAACCAGCGTGCTCTCCATGCGCGCCGCCCGCCTCCTTTCTGAAAACAAAACCGGACGGCTGTGTGCCGTCACCTTCACCCGCGATGCCGCCGCCGAGCTTAAAACCCGCACTTTGCAACTATGCGGGGAGCGAGAGGCGCAGCGCCTTGCGGTCGGCACGTTCCACTCGGTTGCTCTCTCACAGATTCGCCGCATGAAGCATCTATCGGGTATCAAGCTGTTATCCGATGGTGAGCGCATGGGCATGCTGCGGCGGTGCTACTCGCAATACAAATGCGGAGCCCCTTTCGAGGAAGTGCTTTCGGCCATCGACCGCGCCAAATCAAAGCTAGGCGAACCCACCTTCGAGGACGTGGCGATCGAGGATGTGTTCTATGCCTACCAAGGATTGTTAGCCACGGAACGCGGCATGGACTTCTCCGATATCTTGTTGACTGTGGTGAATGGCATACGGAATGAGAGCATCAAGCCACTGTCTATCCGCTGGCTACTTGCCGACGAGTTTCAGGATGCCGATGAGATTCAGGCGCAGTGGGTGATGGAACACGGTAAGACGGGTATCGAAGTCACCATCGTTGGTGATGACGACCAAAGCCTGTATTCATTCCGCAATGCCTTGGGCTACGAAGGTATGCAGCGCGTCACTCGCCAACTTGTCTCCCAAGAGATCACCCTCCCCGTCAATTACCGTTGCGCACCGAACATTCTGGCTCACGCTGCCAGCCTGATCATCCACAACCAGAATCGCGCCAGCAAGACCATCGAGGCCGACCGCACCGCCATTGGCAGCATCAAAGTACACCGCACAGCAGATAGGCTCGATGAGGCAGGACGTGTAGTGAAGGCAATCAAAGCGTCCCCCAAGCAAACGTGGGCAGTTCTGGCCAGAACCAACAGCTTGCTTGAGTTCGTCGAGGCGGAATTGCTGGCGAACTCGATTCCATACCGCTTATCTGGTGGACGTTCAATTTGGGATGGCATGGTGGGCAGTGCCTTGGTAGGGCTGTTGAAGAGTTTGCACTCGGACAATTGGACTGGCATGGCCAACGCGCTCTCGATGTGCGGCATCAAGTCAGAACTGCTCAACCTGGACCACAGCCACAAGAGTTGCGACCAGATGTTGGAGAAGATCCGCGATCACGTGGCTGACGACGATGCGCGCTCAATCAAGGTCATCGACAGTGTGAGGCGCGGGTGTGGTGACTGGCGCAAGCAAATGGCTGACGGCAATACTTCGCTGGCCATCTATGCGGCAACCAACTGGCTTACTCAATACCTGAAGTCCGATCGAGGCAATCTACTGAAGAAGCTGGCCAACGTCATCGCGAAGCTGAATGGATCTCTTGCGCAGAGACTGAACACGCTATCGAGGCTCAATTCCGACACCGCCACTGCCGGCGTTGTTCTTTCCACGCTGCACGGTAGCAAAGGACTTGAATTCGACTGCGTGTGGATCATCGGTGCAGAGGACAACAACCTTCCCCACCCAGATTCGTCGGAGGAAGAGGAACGGCGTTTGTTTTACGTGGGAATGACTCGTGCGAGGGACAGGCTTGAGATAAGCAGCTCGCTTGAGGATGGCGGCGAGTCGAGATTCATTGGTGAGGCGGAACTGAACAGCTAGTCACCCCCGGCAAAGCCGAGAGGATTCACCTTATGGTGTCAGACAGTTTGGACAACCCTGCTGCTATCCTTTTTTCATTGATTGGCAGAGGGTATAGAACGTGTTTGTTCCACTATCTCTCGCATTCACTGTAATAGATGCCCCACCAACTGCTTCCCAACCATCTATCAATCGTCTATTCACGCATTCTGTAAGTAATTTCGGCTATTTGCAATCTGGGGTTGAAATCTTGTTCCCTAAATTTTCTGGCTATTACTC